>JAYVHZ010000295.1:0-10413 GCA_043770645.1 Undibacterium sp.
CTTTGATCGTTTGTGTTCTTCCCATCGAGCGACCAGTCGAAAACTTATGTCCTTTTGATTTTAGAATGTCTAATGTGTCGGCGTTAAATCCACGTTCTAAACGGGTAATATCCGGTTCCCATTGGTGATGAAACCGTGGCGCGATCGTAGCCTCTGCTGGATTAAGTTGATGGTCGATCACATTGACAATGATTTGTAAGGTTGTCGTGATGATGCGACTTCCGCCTGGGCTGCCTGTGATTAAGAAAGGTTTGCCATCTTTTAACACCATAGTCGGTGTCATTGAGCTAAGCGGGCGTTTCTTTGCTGCCACCGCATTTGCATCGCCGCCAACTAAGCCGAAAGCATTCGGCACGCCGGCTTTGACTGAAAAATCATCCATTTCATTGTTGAGTGTAATCCCTGTACCTGTCGCTACGATCCCGCTACCAAACAACAGATTGAGTGTATAGGTCGTTGCCACCACATTGCCGAATTTATCTGCCACGGAATAATGGGTGGTCTGATCACTCTCGTATGGCAAAGGCTTACCTGGTTTGATTTGCGCTGATGGGGTGGCGTGCTCGAGATTGATTTTTTTGACCAATTCGTCTGCATATTTTTTTGAAGTTAAGCCCGTTACTGGCACTTGAGTAAAATCTGGATCACCAAGATATTCGGCGCGGTCAGCGTAGGCGAGCTTCATGACTTCTGTCATGGTATGGATATTTTGGGCGCTGTTGAGTCCTTGCTTGCTTAGTGGATAATGTTCCAGCATATTGAGCATCTGGATAACATGAACCCCACCAGAACTTGGCGGCGGCATCGAGACCACTTGGTAGCCGCGATAAGTGCCAGTCACAGCTTGACGTTCAACGGCCTGATAGCTTTTCATGTCATCGGCGGTGATCAGTCCGTTATGATTTTTCATTTCGGCGACGATTTTTTTGGCGATCTCACCTTGGTAGAATGCTTTTGGGCCTTGTTGTGCAATTAGGCGTAAGGATTTTGCCAAGTCTTTCTGTACTAGTTGTTCGCCAGCGCGCAACGGGCGTTCACCATTAAAGAAAATAGCGCGACTTGATGGCCATTTGCCGAGTTGATTGCGGCTTGCTTCTAGTAATAGCGCCAGATGGGGTGTGACTTTAAAGCCTTGTTCAGCCAGTTTAATTGAAGGGGCGATAAGTTCTTTTAAGGACATCGTGCCATATTTGCGCAAGGCTAAATCTAAACCAGCGACCGTGCCAGGAACGCCGACCGCTAAATGTGTCGAGGTTGAGCTACCAGGGGTAATTTTGCCACTGGCGTCGAGAAACATGTCGCGGTGGGCTAAAGCAGGAGCTAACTCCCGAAAATCTAAAGTGATATTTTTGCCGCTTTTGGCATCATGAATTAACATGAAACCGCCTCCGCCAATATTCCCTGCATGCGGCAATACAACTGCCAATGCAAATCCCACTGCAACCGCCGCGTCGACAGCATTACCACCACGTTTTAATATGTCTAAGCCGACCTGACTTGCTAGACCCTGCTCACTAGAGACCATGCCATTTTTTGCTTTTACTGGACTGAGGATATCGTAGCTGGTGTCATACTGAATTTGTGCTCCGGTCCCTTGAGCTTGACTGGGATAGATGAAGGCAATTTGCGTAGTGGCAAAGATAGTTGCCAATAGCGTGAAACGAAGTTGTTTTGATGAAGACACAGCAAATCCTTTAAGCGATGGAACTATGGAAGACCGGACTGCTACGCGATTTTCCTTATAGAAAGCTGATTGTCGCTAACTCGGCGACATATGTCGAGACTTGCTGAAGGATTTTGTCGTTAGTTCGATATAAATAAACGATACTAGGTCAATAGATGAGACAAAAAAACAGACATAAAAAAAAGCCACCTGCGAGGGTGGCTTTCGATTTAAAAGAGAGAACTCTTTTAAATTATTTTGCGTCAGCTTCTGCAGAAGTCGCGCCAGCTGGTTTAACAGCGATTGCAACTGTTGCGTCATCACCGTGTACTACAGCTGTCACGCCTTTTGGCAATGTCAACGCAGATACGTGTACGGATTGACCAGCTTCAACTTTAGACAAGTCAACTTCGATGAATTCTGGCAAGTCTGCTGGCAAGCATTCTACGTCCAATTCAACTGCAACGTGGCTGATGACTGCAGCAGACAATTTTACTGCTGGAGAGATGTCAGCGTTGATGAAGTGCAAAGGCACTTTAACGTGGATCTTTTTGTTTGCATCGACGCGTTGGAAATCAGCGTGCAATACCAATTGTTTAAACGCGTGCATCTGGAAATCACGCAACAATACTTTTTCTACTTTACCATCAACGTCCATGTCGAGAATGGATGAATGGAACACTTCTTTTTTCAATGCATGGAACAAAGCATTGTGATCCAATGAGATGTTCACTGCTGGCTCTGTACCACCGTAGATGATGCCTGGTGTTTGACCAGCATTACGCAGGCGGCGGCTCGCTCCGGTGCCCTGTACATTACGTGTAAATGCGACTACTTTCATTTTATTACTCCAAAATAAGCAATATATTCATGATTCTCATGAGCTACATTGCGTTGACTTTCCCGCGACCAGGAAAGTGAAAAAGACCGATGCGTACTTCATACGCATCAGCCGAAAACGATACAGTTTCTTTGTTCTTGATTGCTTAATCAGAAAACAAAGAAATAACGGATTCGCCTTTGGTAATGCGGCGGAAGGTCTCAGCCAGCAAACTATCACAAGATAATTGACGAATCTTTGTGCATGCTTGTGCAGCCGCAGACAAAGGAATCGTATCCGTCACGACCAACTCATCGAGCGGCGAATTATTGATACGATCAATTGCTGGACCAGATAAAACAGCATGCGTACAATACGCTAAAACTTTTTTCGCGCCACGTTCTTTTAATACTTCGGCTGCTTTGGTCAAAGTGCCTGCGGTATCGACCATGTCATCCATAATCACGCAGTTACGACCATCAACTTCACCAATGATATTCATCACTTCTGACACATTGGCTTTTGGGCGGCGTTTATCAATAATCGCCAAATCGCAGCCTAAACGTTTTGCCAAAGCACGGGCACGAACCACACCACCAACGTCAGGAGAAACGACTAATAAGTCATCATAATTTTTCGCAACCAAGTCGCCCAATAAAATCGGCGATGCGTAAATATTATCAACTGGAATATCGAAGAAACCTTGGATTTGATCTGCATGCAAATCCATAATCAATACACGGCCAACACCCGCTTCTTCCAGCATATTTGCCACAACTTTTGCGGATATAGCAACGCGGGCGGAGCGTGGACGGCGATCTTGACGGGCATAACCAAAATAAGGGATCGCGGCAGTAATGCGACCAGCCGAAGCGCGTTTTAAGGCATCGACCATTAACATGATTTCCATCAAGTTGTCATTGGTTGGCGCACAAGTTGATTGCAATACGAAAACGTCTTTACCGCGCACGTTTTCATTGATTTCGACCATTACCTCGCCGTCGGAAAACTTGGAGACGTCAGCCTTACCGAGACGAATGCCGAGTTGCTTTGCAACGCCTGCAGCTAAAGCAGGATTGGCATTACCAGTAAAGACCATCATGTTATCGAGAGCGTGTGCCATGAGATCACCTAAGGGAATAAAAAAGCCGCTTCAAGAGAACAATACTCAGTATCACGTTTTGAATTCTTGTTGTAATGATTACTGAAAATACTGCCGCAAAAAACCGAAAAGCCGCCGCATCATTTTGTATGCGGCGGCTTGGGAATTAAATGGCAGGGGAGGAAGGATTCGAACCTTCGCATGCCGGAATCAAAATCCGGTGCCTTAACCAGCTTGGCGACTCCCCTACACAACTTTTTATCAATTGCTTGTTTCGTTTTCGAATTTCGTTTGATAAACAGCGAAGTCGCTATTTTATCTTGAAATCAGCAATCAACCAAATTTTTTATGCTGCGCTATAAATTAATTTTTAAATTTATAGGATGTTGTTGCAATGCTTTAGTAGTCCATGATGTCCAGTGATTCGGCACTTGTTTTAAAACTTTTTTTGCTGCTTCTTCATTTGGAAAAGCACAAAAAACACAAGAACCTGACCCCGTCATCTTGGCATCACCCTCATGAAGCTCAAATTGTTTTAGCCAATGAATGACCGCTGCAATTTCAGGATGTAAAGCACAAGCAACAGCTTGCATATCGTTTTTCCATTCAACTCTCGCTGCACTGGAAAAGTCCGTTATTCTGACGGGCTTCGTGTCCCTTGTCAACTCTTTGGCCGAAAAAATTGTCGGCGTCGGTACATGCACACCTGGTTCTATGACGATAAACCATTGATCTGGAGTTGGTACTGCTTGCATTTGTTCACCTATGCCTTCGACAAAGGCATTTTGACCGTAAATAAAAAAGGGAACATCGGCGCCCAGTTGCAAGCCTAATTGCATGAGCGCCTGTCGATTTAAATTGCATTGCCATAGATGATTTAGTGCGATCAAAGTGCTTGCAGCATCAGACGAACCGCCGCCAAGTCCGCCGCCCATCGGTAGAGACTTATGCAGTCGTATGTCGGCACCTTGTTGGGTTCCTGTATGGCTTTGCAATAGGCGTGCTGCTTTGATCACTAGATCTTCTTGTTCCGGTACGCCGAGAACCTGATTTAGACGATGTATTTCTCCGTCATCGCGAACATAGAAATCCAAAGTGTCGCAACGATCAATTAATTGAAATACGCTTTGTAGTAGATGATAACCATCTGTCCGACGCCCTGTGATGTGTAAAAAAAGGTTTAGTTTTGCCGGGGCAGGGCAGGCAAGTAGTTGAGGTAGAGCAGTAGGCATTTTTTTATTGCTCCCACTTGTCGATCAGAATTCTAATCTTGACTTCCCCAAGTTCTTCAGTAAAGCGCTGTAAATCGATACGTGTGGGGTGTACGATACCTGCATCTTCTTGCCAGCTTACAAATTGCAATTGCCAGCCTTGAGTCTGAAGTTGAAAATAATTCTGCGCAGGCAAGGGGATCGCCTTGCCATTTTGGATGTCAAATCCTTGTAGCCAGCCTTTTAAACCTGTGATCGGAATCGACCAGCCTAAACTATCGGTTAACAATTGTTCTATATCCGTTGCTGTGCGAGATTCTTGTTTCGCTTGTTTTAATGTCGCACCTAGTGAATTTTGCTGTATTGTCGCAACAGTTCCTATAGGGGAGCTAAGAGTGATTAACAGTTCCTTTGGCGCTTGTTGCCACTCATAGCCTGCGATAACTGTTTCTGGTTGCTCTCGCTGTTGATATTGAATCGAAATGCGTCCTGTTAATTGCACCTGTTCTTGTAATGTACGTGGTTTGTTGCTTTGTTCGCTGCTGATTGTCGGTGGTGTACTGCAAGCACTGAGCATGGTGCTGAATGCAGTCAATAGAAACAACTTAAAGTAAATTGATCCCCTCAAGAGGGACAGGGATGGCTGCCTATTTTTTAGCATGGAAGGGTATCGTAGTGTGAAGGCCAAAGTGCAAAGTTAACGTAGATAAAGTAGAGTAAATTAGATTGCATTAGACTTGTTAAGTACAAGTTTGTTTAGGGTAAATTGAGTTCTAACCTTTGCAGCGTGCTTCTCAATAAAGCATTGTCTGGATCTCGTTTGCGAGCTTCTGAAAAAAGTTGGAGTGCTTCGTCTTTTTTACTTTGTACCCATAAAATTTCCGCAAGATGTACAGAAACGTCTGCATCCTGGCGCATACCTAATGATAGACGTAAATATCGTTCCGCATCGGCATATTGCTGTAAGCGATATTTTACCCAACCTAAGCTATCTAAAATATACGGGTCGTTCGGATTTAATTGATTTGCCACTTCGATCAAGGCTAAAGCCTCATCTAATTGCATGTTGCGATCTGCATAGGAATAGCCAAGTGCGTTGTAGGCTAATGCGTTGTTGGGAGCGATCTGAATTAATTGTTTGAGCGCCATTTCCATATCGGGATATTGCTTGATGGATTCGGCCAACATGGCAAAATCATACAAGAGTTCAGGACTCCGGGGAAACTCAGATAAGGCCATTTGTAGCAGTACAAATGCTTCCGTACTTTGTCCGGCATCGCGCATGATTTGTGCTTCTGTTTGTAGTAAAAGTACCTGTTCCGAATCTGCGCTTGTGGTGATTGTCTGTAAAAACTGGCGAGCTTCTAAAAATTTACGATCACTAGCGAGCAACATTGCGCGCCGCATTTGTATCGTAAACCATGCTGGATTTTTACCATCTTTCGATTCGATTTTACAGAGCCAAAAATCCGCTGTTTGTTTGTCTTTTCTCTGTAAAGCAATTTGCGCCAAACTGATATAGGCGCTGCTATTGTCTTCGTCTTTTGCGATGGCGCTCAATACTTGTTTGAAGTAACTTTCAGCCACATCAAGTTGCCCCATTTCTAATTCGATACTACCTAGCGTATGTAGAGTTTGCGCCTTTGATATGGGTGAATTTTCGGGGTCTTGTAGAAAACTCAAAAACGTTGCTTTGGCTAATGGTAGTTGTTTGCTATCCATGAGCATGGTGGCATAAGCAAGACGGACTTCTTTCGCGCTCGGATTATTTTTTAGAAACTCTGCAACCAGCTCAAATGCGACTGATTTCTCAGAAGCGTTGGCGAGCGTCAGGATGCCAAGTTCGGAGTTCGGATCGAGTGTTAAAGCGGCTTTCGCTTCTTGTTGCGCGCGTTCGATATTGTTGGCACGATAGGCTGCCCGCGATAAGGCAATATGACCATCAAACTTATCTTTCTCATTCGTCAGAATCTTTTCTAGACTAAGAAAAGCCGCTTGTTTATTGCTGGTGCGATTTAAGCTTCGTTGTGCATGATGAATTACACCTGGTTTTTCTTCCGCAGTGCTTTTTCCCAGCCATTCAGAATAAAAATTCTCTATTGCAGGGTAATCATTTTTGACGATCAATAAGCTCAAATAATATTGATCTGCTTCCTGTGAGTCGGGTGCTAATGATCGCCATAAGCGCACCGCAGACATTGACTCGTCAATTTGTTGTGCAGACATGGCGATTTCGGCTGCACGTTTCGCTAGTCGCGGATCGCTGGTCTGTTGTGCTAGTCCCAGGATGGTCACAAAGGGACCTTGCCATTCTCCTCGTTGGAGTGCAATGTCGGACGCTGTTAGTGTGTAGAGAATGTCTTTGGATAGCCCGGTTTCCGTGCTCTGAGCTTGTATATCTTTGGTTACTGATGATTTTTCTTGATTAGGAATCAGCTTAGGATTGGCAGCTTTACTTTTTGTTTTGACTGGTTTGCTATACTGAATTTTTTCTGGCGTGGCAGAAGATTGGGCTAGCGCGGGATCGATGGATATGCCGAACAGGAAAAATGTTATTAGCAGTGGACTTGTGTAGTAATTGGTTATTTTCATTCGATTCTGGGATAAATGAGAGAATTGCTGCTAGGTACAATAGTCCGTTGATAAGATGTCGATGCAAATGATTTTACGCTGAAATGTAACGTGATTTGTGTCAACTTGTATATGCCCTGTAAAACAAAGTTTGCCGATGAGAGAATTTTATGCCGGAACTGCCCGAGGTTGAAGTCACACGATTAGGGGTTAAGCCCCACGTTGAAGGGAAAAAAGTCAGTGAGGTGGTGCTAAGACGAGAAGGTTTGCGTTGGCCTTTTCCAGTCAATCTGAGTGAATTGATTCTGCACCAAACGATCTTAGCTACTGGTCGGCGTGGTAAATATTTATTGCTGCACTTTGGGCACGGTAGCTTATTAATTCATTTGGGAATGTCTGGAAATTTGCGGATTATGCCTTCTAAAACGGCGCCACAAAAACATGACCATATGGATATTTTGTTAGGCGAACAAATGCTGCGCCTAACTGATCCGCGTCGCTTTGGTGCTGTGCTCTGGCATGATAATGCGGATGGCTCGCTGGAAGAACATCTGCTGCTTCGGCGCTTAGGGGTAGAGCCATTAACCGATAAGTTCACCGCGCAACTCTTGTTTCAGCAAACGAGACAGCGTAATGCGGCGGTTAAGCAAGTGCTGCTGGCTGGTGATGTCGTGGTTGGCGTTGGTAATATTTATGCATCAGAAAGCTTGTTTAGAGCTGGCATCAATCCGAAAACGGCGGCAAATCGCATTAGTCTAAAGCGTTATCAAGCATTAACGATTGCGATACGCGAAATTCTGGCACAGGCGATTGTTCAGGGAGGTAGCACATTAAAGGATTTTGTCGGTGCAGACGGTAAAACAGGGTATTTTCAGCAATCTTATTTCGTTTATGATCGTGCAGGTGAGCCTTGCCGTGTTTGTCAAGGGACAATTAGACACATTACACAAGGTCAACGTAGTAGCTTCTATTGTGTAAATTGTCAAAAGTGAGCCAGAATGTCATATTGTTGAGGTTCTAGAAGAAAACAATT
Source organism: Undibacterium sp. (assembly GCA_043770645.1). Classification (GTDB taxonomy): domain Bacteria; phylum Pseudomonadota; class Gammaproteobacteria; order Burkholderiales; family Burkholderiaceae_D; genus Undibacterium. The sequence goes on from JAYVHZ010000295.1 coordinate 8,401, forward strand.
CGTCACTCAACGGCGCTAGAAGAATAATTTTGAGGATGCTATGAGTAATTTGGTTCAGAGTTTTGAAGAATACAGTGAATGGCGCACAGGCGTCGCCCAAGCGATAGAGCAGTATCGCGCATGGATTGCTGGTTCTGATTTCGCTGACGGTATTCTCGATCAACGCATCTTGCGTTTGAAAGAACGTTTGATCGACGATAAATTGACCATCGCCTTTGTTGCGGAATTCTCTCGTGGTAAATCTGAACTAATTAATGCCATTTTTTTTGCTGATTATGGGCAAAGAATTTTGCCGTCGTCCGCCGGACGCACAACCATGTGTCCAACCGAGTTGCTTTACGACGAAAGTATGCCACCTTGCATACGTCTGCTGCCAATCGAAACACGTAGCGAAACATTAAGCACAACCGAATACAAAGGTCATCAACACATTTGGACTGTATTGCCACTCGATACCAAATCTGGCGATGGTATGTTGGAAGCCTTTAAGCAAGTCAGTCTGACAAAAAAAGTCACCAAAGAAGTTGCGAAGTCGTATGGTTTGTATGATGAAGCCGATCCTGATGCGGCTTTGGAAGTTGATGAAGATGGCTTGGTTGAAATTTCTCTTTGGCGTCACGCGATAGTTAATTTTCCACATCCCTTGTTAAAACAAGGATTGATTATCGTTGATACGCCCGGCCTAAATGCGATTGGTACCGAGCCTGAATTAACTTTAAATCTGATTCCGAACGCCCATGCGGTCTTGTTTATTTTAGCAGCTGACACTGGTGTGACTAAAAGCGATATTGAAGTTTGGCGTGATCATATCGGCAGCGGTCCTGGCCGTATGGTGGTGTTGAACAAGATTGATAGCATGTGGGATGAGCTGCGGACTCCGCAAGAAATTGAAACCCAGATTCAAAATCAAATCAGCTCAGTAGCGCATACGCTGAATTTGGAAGAGAAACAGATATTCCCAATTTCTGCACAAAAAGGTTTAGTCGCAAAGATCAATAAAGACGCGCCCTTACTTGCCAAGAGTCGTCTGCCAAAATTGGAATACGCATTATCGAAAGAATTGATTCCATCAAAAAAAGGAATTATTCGTGCGCAATTGGCGAGCGATATTCAAGAAATTACGGATGGCCAAGTTGCCGTGATCAACGCTCGTGGTCGTGGCGTTAGCGAACAATTACATGAGCTCAAGAGTCTGCGAGGGAAAAATCAAAATGTGATCGAACACATGATGAAACGCGTCACGCTAGAGAAGCAAGAATTCGATGCTAGTCTGATGAAAATGCAAGGTACCCGTGCCGTATTCACGCGTTTGTCGACCGAGGTTTACACCACCTTAGGCATGGATGTTTTGAAAGAAGAAATTAAGACTGCGCGTGAAGAAATGGAGGCTAGTCGATTCTCGTTAGGCATAAAGGAAGCAATCAAAAACTTCTTTGCGCAGATTAAGACGAATTTACAAGCCTCCAATCGTAAGACCAATGAAATTTCGGAAATGATGGCGATCATGTACCGAAAATTTTCCACCGAACACGGTTTAGCTTTGACTGCACCTATGCCTTTTTCCTTGGATAAATACATGCAAGAAGTGAGTGTGATTGAATCCGTTTTTCAACGACAATTCAGCGCAATTACTTTGATGACGACTTCACAAAAAGTCTTAATGCAAAAGTTTTTTGATTCGATATCAGCACGTGTTAAACATAGTTTTTCGCAAGCGAATCGAGATGTCGAGGCTTGGCAAAAAGTCGTGATGGCACCCATCGAAGCGCAAATACGGGAACATAAAAATCAATTGAAAAATCGCATGCAATCGATACAAAGAATCCACGTTGCGACAGATAGTTTAGAAGAAAAAATTTCTAGCTTTGAAGCGATGATGACCGAGGTCGGTGCGCAGAAGGCAACACTAGAAAACCTGCGTCAACAAATTCAAAAAGCCTTAGCTTCAGAATTGACCGCAATTTAGTCATTGATGTGATGTGATTACGCGAACGCTGATAGTTACACCATCAG
>JAYVHZ010000296.1:0-8367 GCA_043770645.1 Undibacterium sp.
GTGGCTTGGCATTTCATTCGTAGTGGTGAATTACCTAAACACGATCATTCGCATGTTGAGGGTTTGGATAAAGAGGTACAAGCATGAACGCGCTGATCATTTTTGGTTTGTTACTGTTGTTGATGCTAACCGGCATGCCGATCTCGATTGCTCTTGGCCTGACGGTATTAAGTTTCTTGTTCACGATGACGACGGTGCCAATTGAGTCCGTGGCGATGAAGCTTTTCACTGGTATCGAAAAGTTTGAAATCATGGCGATTCCATTCTTCATTTTGGCCGGCAATTTTCTGACTCATGGCGGGGTTGCCAGGCGCATGATTAATTTTGCGACCTCGATGGTTGGGCATTGGCATGGTGGCTTAGCCATCGCTGGTGTGATCGCTTGTGCCTTGTTTGCGGCGGTATCGGGTTCTTCACCAGCGACTGTGGTGGCGATTGGCTCCATCATCATGCCAGCGATGGTCAGACAAGGTTATCCAAAAGGTTTTGGAGCAGGTGTGATTACGACGTCCGGTGCTTTAGGCATTTTGATTCCACCTTCGATCGTGATGGTGATGTATTCGGTATCGACGAATACTTCGGTTGGTCAGCTGTTTATGGCTGGCGTGATACCTGGTTTAATGTTGGCGTTTTTCCTTGGTTTGACTACGTGGTACCTCGCTCGCAAACATAATTATCCACGTATGGCAAAAGCGACTTGGGGTGAACGATTTGTCGCACTTCGAAAAAGCGCTTGGGGATTATTGTTGATCGTGATTGTAATGGGTGGCATTTATTCTGGCATGTTCACCCCGACAGAAGCGGCTGCGGTATCAGCGGTTTATGCGTTTATTGTTGCGGTCTTTGTTTACAAAGATATGAGTCTAAAACAAGTACCGAAAGTCTTGATTGATTCGGCTGCGATGTCGGCGATGCTCTTGTACATCATCACCAACGCCGTTCTGTTTTCGTTCTTGATGACCAGTGAAAACATCCCGCAGACGATGGCGGCATGGATACTTGATAGTGGTTTTGGCATGATTAGTTTTCTCTTGGTAGTGAATATTTTATTGCTGTTGGCAGGCAATGTGATGGAGCCATCTTCTATCGTATTGATCATGGCACCAATCTTGTTTCCAGTCGCGATGAAGTTGGGCATTGACCCTGTGCATTTCGGTATCATCATGGTGGTGAATATGGAAGTTGGTATGTGTCATCCACCTGTTGGTTTAAATCTTTACGTCGCTACGGGCATCGCAAAAATGGGCATCACGGAGTTGACGGTTGCAGTGCTACCGTGGTTGATGACGATGATCGCCTTCTTGATGTTGATTACCTATGTGCCGATTATTTCGACTTGGTTACCGCGCTTGATTTACAACTAAAACTGAGCCCTAAGCAGCGATGAATTTGCGTTTGAATTTGAAAGCCACGACGATGCTCGTGGCTTTTTTTCGCGTCATTTATCCTAAAATATTTCCACTTGGGAAATAAGATAAATCATTTTTGACGTAGCACATTTTTTTTGAGATTTGCGATCTTTTTCTGCTGCAGAAGCACAAATGCAACAAAGCTTTTTTTTAATGAAATCGCTCGTTATCTTTGCGCAAAAGACATGCTATATTCTGCACACCTTAAGAAATTGCTTGATTCGAACATCGCAAATTAGCCTGAGGACAGATTAAGGAAGTGCAATAATAGTGTCCTGTAGGGCGCAGTCAAAAAGGGGGGGAGATTCACGTTTCAAGATAAGCTGAGTCCTGTTCAAAGAGACTAAACAGCCAGAACGTGAAAAATTTTAGAAGGCGCATCTAATTGATGCGCCTTTTTTCTTGGGCGTTTATGTAGGACAATCACATCATTCTTTTAATTGGATATGTGATGGCAACTCCCGAATCAATAATAGAAGCAGCGATTTTTTCGGCAATCGTGCCAGCGCCGTTTGGTTACATCGGCGTACGTACCGAAAATACACAAGTGAGTGAGCTGGTTTATCTGCCTCCGCGCTTTCAAGAAAAATCACCAGTTGATGCGGTCGCGCAACTTGCTGCTGAACAAATCGAACGCTATTTTTCTGATCCTGATTCTCAATTTACACTCCCTTTGAAGCAAGTGGGAACCGCTTTTCAGCACAAAGTTTGGCAAGCGATTTCCAGCATCCCGCGAGGTCAAGTCCGCACTTACGGACAAATTGCAAAACACATCGGATCAGCGCCACGTGCAGTTGGTCAGGCTTGCGGTGCGAATTGGTTTCCACTTGTTATTCCCTGTCATCGCGTTACCGCATCTGGCGGCCTCGGTGGCTTCGCGCATCATGATGATGAAACGGGATTTCATTTAGGTGTTAAACGATATCTTCTACGTTTAGAGGGCGTGCCAGAGTATAGTAAGGCTGAAGCAACTCAACATCAGGAGTCTATGTGGTAAAGCTTGCAGAGCAAAAAGTTGCGATAGAATTACCAGCACAGGTACAAGCGCAGATTGACCAGTTTTGCGATAGCTTATGGTTAGAAGATGGTTTGGCGAAAAACTCCTTGGATGCGTATCGACGCGACTTACGTTTGTTTGCGGAATGGCTGCACCAAACCCACCAAAAGCATTTATTGCAAGTGACAGAGTTAGAGATTTTTTCTTATGTCGCTGCGAAACATAGCAGTTCAAAAGCGACTTCGGTCAATCGTCGTATGTCGGTGCTGAAGCGCTATTATCAGCAAGCATTTCGGCAAAATCAGATTGCTGTAAATCCTTGCACTAAATTGAAATCCGCGAAGCAGCCAGATCGCTTGCCAAAAACCTTAAGTGAGGCGCAAGTCGAGTCGCTATTGCAAGCACCGGATGATCAGACACCGCTGGGTTTGCGCGATCGGACCATGTTAGAGCTCTTGTATGCTTGCGGCTTGCGTGTGACTGAATTGGTGTCCTTGAAAGCATTTGAAGTGAGTTTGAATGATGGCGTTTTGCGTGTGACAGGGAAGGGCAGTAAAACGCGCTTGGTGCCATTCGGCGAAGTGGCGCGGATGTGGCTGCAGCGCTATTTGAGTGAAGGCCGACCAGTGATTTTGAATGGGCAGATCGATGACGCTTTGTTTGTGACTGCGCGTGGCGGTGCGATGACGCGCCAGATGTTTTGGGTGGTCATCAAAAAATGTGCAGCGATTGCGGGGATTACTTCACCATTGTCACCGCATACACTACGCCATGCATTTGCCACGCATCTATTGAATCACGGAGCGGATTTGCGTGTCGTGCAGTTGTTACTTGGACACGCCGATATTTCAACCACGCAAATTTATACGCATGTCGCGCGTGAGCGATTAAAACAACTACATGCACAGCATCACCCGCGCGGTTAAAATAATTGTCTTTCAAAGACCTTGTGAGAAGTATCTTGGCAAAAAAAGAACACGTATCAGAAACTCCGGCGACGCAATTATTGCGAAAAAAAGGCGCTACATTTACTGAACATCCCTATGCCTATGAAGAGCACGGCGGCACCTCAGTGTCATCGCGTGAACTTGGTGTAGAAGAGCATGTAGTGGTAAAAACTTTGGTCATGCAAGATGAACATGCTAAGCCTTTGATTGTGTTGATGCATGGCGATAAAACGGTGTCGACCAAAAATCTGGCGCGCCAGATTGCTTGTAAGTCGGTCGAACCATGCAAGCCTGACGTGGCGCAGCGACATTCGGGTTATATGATCGGTGGTACTTCACCTTTTGGCACCAAGAAGGCGATGCCAGTCTATGTGGAAGCGTCGATCTTGGAATTGGAGAAGATATACTTGAATGGTGGGCGTCGCGGGTATCTGATTGGGATCGCACCAAGCTTGTTGTTAGATCTATTATCAGCCAAGCCTGTCAATTGTGCTTTGTAGCGTGGCCATTCCCTTAAAGCTTTTAAGCCACTAGAGTTTCCTACCTTGATGTGTAAGAATGTGGCGCTTATGCGCTTGTTTCGCTTAAAGACTTTACAACTAAACTTAAAATAATAGGATGGAATAATAGATGAATGCAGTGATCGCCATAGTTGCGGCATATTTAATTGGTTCAATTTCTTTCGCCGTGGTGGTAAGTCGTTTATTCGGATTATCCGATCCACGCACTTATGGTTCTAAAAATCCTGGCGCGACCAATGTTCTGCGTTCGGGGAATAAAGCCGCTGCGGTGTTAACATTGATTGGCGATGGCTTTAAAGGCTGGTTGGCGGTTTGGTTGGCAATGGTTTTTCAGGATCAGTTTGAATTGTCGAGTAGTACTATTGCCGCGGTCGGTTTAGCCGTTTTTCTTGGTCACTTATGGCCAGTGTTCTTTAAGTTTGTTGGTGGTAAAGGTGTGGCAACAGCCTTGGGTGTACTGTTGGCGATCAATATCTGGCTTGGTTTGGCAACCCTCGCGACTTGGTTGATTGTTGCTTACGCCTTCCGTTACTCATCACTCGCAGCACTTATCGCTTCATTATTTGCCCCGTTTTATTACGGTCTCTTGTTTGGCGCGAATTTAACTTTGTTGGCCGTTGCGGTAATGAGTGCTTTATTGATTTACCGTCATGCGTCGAACATAGCGAATTTGATGAACGGTAAAGAAAGTCGTATTGGTAGTAAGAAGAAGTAATCTGTTTTTTGGCATGGAGTAACGAACTAGCCAAATTTCTCGATGAAAAATCGAAGACAAAAAAATTCCCTCGGCCTGATGGTACGAGGGATTTTTTTATGCCGAGACTAATTCGTGTAATGGCCAGCGCGGACGTACATTGAAACTATAGTTTTTACTGGCCAGCTCAGGATAAGCTTGTAAGCGCAGCGCGCCTGCGAATGCGATCATTGCGCCATTGTCTGTGCAAAATTCTAATTCTGGATAATAGACTTGAAAGCGTTTTTTGGGATTGGCCGAATTGGCAGCGGCATTCAAGGCCGCGCGTAATTGTTGATTGGCACCGACGCCGCCGGCAATCACCAAGCGCTTTAAGCCAGTTTGTTTCATTGCTGTTTGGCACTTAGCGACCAGTACATCAATAATCGCATCGACAAAACCCCGTGCGACATTGGCTTTATCATTCTCCGTCAAAGCTTCGGGGTATTTTTTAACCGCTGTTAATACGGCAGTTTTGAGTCCGGAGAAACTGAAATTTAAATCCTTAGAATGCAACATCGGGCGAGGAAATTGATGCACCAGTGGATCACCGCTCAATGCTAATTTCGAAATCGCTGGTCCGCCCGGATAGTCGAGTCCAAGTAGTTTTGCAGATTTGTCAAAAGCTTCACCTGCTGCATCGTCGAGCGTCTCGCCTAATAAACCATATTTCCCGACACCATCAACGCGCATTAATTGAGTGTGGCCACCAGAAACCAATAGTGCAATAAACGGAAATTCAGGTGGCTGGCTGGCGAGAAGAGGCGAGAGTAAATGTCCTTCTAAATGATGAATGCCGATGAGCGGCTTGTCTAATGCTAAGCCTAATCCACATGCGACCGAGGCTCCGACCAGCAAAGCACCAGCTAATCCAGGGCCTTGTGTATAGGCGATTGCATCGATATCGGCGATGTTCATCTGGGCTTTGTCTAAAGTCTCACGCAATAAGGGCAGGGCGCGCTTGACATGATCGCGGGAAGCGAGTTCTGGTACCACGCCACCATATTCTTGATGCATGGCGATTTGTGAGTGCAGGGCATGGGACAGCAATCCACGATTCGTATCGTATAAAGCAATGCCGGTTTCGTCACAAGAGGATTCGATACCAAGAACGATCATAATTAAATTCTAAGAAAATGCATTGATGGGGAAATTGACCCTCCATTATAAAGCATTGCTATAGATCGCCAGTCGGTGCTTAGGCTTGGTCAGCTGGCAAGGATTGCAACCATTGTTCTAGTGCATTACCGTGGAGCGGCTTGCTTGCAAAATAACCCTGAATAGCATCGCAACCAAGTTTGATCAAAGTATCGCGCTCCGCTTGCGTCTCTATGCCTTCCGCGATCACATGCAGATCTAGGCCATGCCCCATTTCGATAATGGCCCTCACCAATTTTTGTGTGGAATCTTGTTGATCAATATCAATCACAAAACTACGATCAATCTTTAATTCAGATACCGGTAGCTTCTGCAGATAAGCGAGTGAGGAATGCCCAGTACCAAAATCATCAATCGACAATCCAATTCCTGTTGTTCTCAAGGCTTGTAACAAGGGAATCGCGTTGTCCGGATTTTCCATGATGCCACTTTCAGTTAATTCCAACTGCAAATTTTCTGGTTTAAGTTGGTACTGCTGAATCAATTGTCTGACTCGATCTGGGAACTGTTGATCGCGTAAATCACTGGTGCTGACATTGACGGCGATGCTGAGATGCGGATATTGCGTTTGCCAGTTAGCCAGAGTTTGCGCTGCTTGTTGCAGAATCCAATTGGTAACGTGACTGATATAACCAGCACGTTCTGCAAAAGGAATAAATTCGATTGGAGATATGAAGCCACGCTGCGGATGCTGCCAGCGAACTAGCGCTTCAAAGCCATAACAACGTAGATCGTGTAAATGGATCTTGGGTTGCAACCACATTTGTAATTCATTGTTTTGAACGGCCGAGCGCAGATCCGATAATAGACTGAGGTGACTTAGGCGCGAGGCTTCTTGCGCATCGGAATACCAGACACTCGTTTCACTATGCTCTTTCGCCGCATACAAGGCGACCTCGGCATTACGGATTAATGTGGCTAAATCCTTGGTGTCAGAATTTGCTAACGCAATACCAAATACTAAATTCACATCGACGCTGTGGCTACCGCATTGAACCGGCGTGTTGAGTTCTAGATTAATGTCATCGATGATTTGTTCGATTACATTTTTGGTATCTGATGCTGATTCTGGTTTTGCGGCGCAAAACAAAGCGAACTGACCGCCCGACAATTTCGCCAAGAAAGTCATTGCGTCAGTATGGTGAGCAAGAGCGCGCTGCAATCGCTGGCTGGTTTCAACTATCAAGCTATCACCGGTTCCAAATCCCAGTGTTTCATTGACGATTTTTAGACGCGCAACGTCCATTAAAATCATCGCATGTTGTTGTAAATCTTGATGTTCGAATTTTTTCAGTAAGCGTGTGCGATTGGGTAAGTTACTTAAGCTATCGTAATACGCCAGCTGTTCAATCTCAGCCTCGCGAACGGCAATCGCATCGGTCATGATATTGAGCGCATGGCTTACTTGAGCGACCTCTGTGGTGCGGGTGGGAGGTACTTTACTGCCATAGTCCCCTGCTGCAATCCGCAAGGCACTTTGCTCTAACGTGCTTAAAGGTTGTACCACACTGCTTTGCGTGATGAAGGCGAGCACGATGCCTGATAATACGGCGAGTACGGAGATAGCAAGAATTTGCAGCTTGAGTCGTTCCAGATCCTCTTGCTCTTCTGCTTGCCTTTGCTGTATGCGTTGTTTGCTTAGATCCAATAAAACATTGCTTTCGCTTAAAAATGCTTGGCGCGCTGGGACCACTTGGGTTTCAAAGACCTGTTTGGCAGCATCTTGATTATCTAACTCAATTTCATCAAATAAATTCAAATAAGACTGACGATAGCTTTGATGCGTTACCGCCAATCTCTGCAAGCAGATAAGTTGAACCTCATCATCGGATTCTGCGCTGAGTTGTTGGATCAATTCATCGATATGCTTTTTCTTGGCATCAATTGCGTCATAGGCCGGTTTTCGTTTATCTTGGGTCGCATTAAAAATTAAGACTAAAGCACTGGTCGAGCCCTCGATATCGAGCGCCAGATTTTGCACTTGTAATAATTTTTGTAAATCTTGACTGGCAAACTCTTGGCTGCGACGTGACACATCCTGCACCTGTGCGACGCTACGAATCACAACAATGATAAATAAACAGAGAATTAATAAGTAACTGAGCGCTAAACGATAGCTAATCCTGCTGGGCAGAATACGTTCAACAAAATAGAGATAAGCATTTTTCATAATTCTTTTGTGATGGACTTTCCGAGTTTATCTGCCGAGTAGTTAGAGTCGTTGACGTATTAAAGCAAATTGAACGCTGACTGGAAAGCGAAACTTGGGTTTGTCATTCTAACCGTTGTAAGTGGATTCAGAATAGTCCGATCACGAAGTGAATCAAAGTAAAAATAACCCAAGCTGTGTAGTGATGGGCTAAAATGAAAACCTTCACATGCTAAGAATTTCAGGAGAATGCTATGTTTTTAGACCACGCCAAAATCTCTGCTACCCATAGTGAGACGGAACCAGATCGGATCGAGCGATTAAACCGGGTGTATGGCTATGCAATCGCGTTGGCCGATGCGGATGCTAATCAAGAATGTATTGTGAAGCTGGCTAAATTACATGATCACAAAGGCACGCTGATGGTTTTGTGGCATGAGGCTCCAACTGAGC
>JAYVHZ010000297.1:0-3271 GCA_043770645.1 Undibacterium sp.
TGTGGACGTTGACCTTGATTCAATGGGAATGAGCCCCTCAGCGCTGCGCAGCTTTCTTGAAAAAAATGCCTTAAAACGTGATGGAAACGCTTGGAACAAAAATACTGGGCGGCGCATATCGGCTTGTATTCCAATGCATACCTTTGGTTTTCCTTGTCGAATTGAAGAAATATCAAAAATTTGTGAAGAATGGGACATCGCATTGATTGAAGATGCAGCTGAGTCTCTCGGAAGTTATGTCAACGGCAGGCACACTGGCACATTTGGCAAATTCGGCACGCTAAGCTTCAATGGCAACAAAGTTGTTACCACTGGCGGTGGCGGAATGATCATCACGAATGATGAAAATTTAGCTCGCCGGCTGAAGCACCTGACGACTACTGCCAAAATACCTCATGCGTTTGAGTTTGTACACGACGAGGTGGGATACAACTATAGGCTGCCCAATCTCAATGCGGCGCTTGGATGTGCACAAGTCGAAAAACTGAAATGGATGCTTGACGAAAAACACGCGGTGGCGATCAGATATTTCGAGTTTTTTTCAGAGCTGAAAGTCACCACAGCGCAGCCTTTGCGAGGAGCCACCGCGAATTACTGGCTGAATGCGATTGTTCTTTCAAACAAAAAAGAGCGTGACGACTTTCTTCATTATGCAAATTCGAAAGGCATTATGGTTCGACCCATCTGGCGATTGATGTCAGAGCTTGCCATGTTTAAAACTTGTCAACATGACGGACTTGAGAATTCGCACTGGCTCGAAGAGCGTGTTGTTAATGTTCCATCTAGTGTGCCGTTCGAATGGGCTCACTCCACCTGAAGCTTCCCCTAACTCCCCTACATTCCCATGCAAAGACTGCTCGACATTCTTCTATCTGCGACTGCGCTACTTGTACTGGCACCGCTGCTTATTCCGATAGCGCTAGTTCTTCGATTTACAGGTGAAGGGGAAATTTTCTATAAACAAAAACGTGTTGGATTTAAAGCGCAATCGTTTGATGTTTTAAAGTTTGCAACCATGTTGAAAAACAGCCCCAATTTAGGTACTGGACTGGTCACAGTCCAAGGAGATCCGCGAATCCTTCCTCTCGGTGGTTTTTTGCGCAAGACAAAAATCAACGAGTTACCTCAATTATTGAACGTGCTGTTGGGTGACATGAGTTTGATAGGCCCCCGCCCTCTTGCTCCTCGTGGATTTAGTGCTTATACGGATTCAGTGAAGGCAATTGTCACAACAGTCAAGCCAGGGTTGTCGGGAGTTGGATCCATAGCGTTTCGCAATGAAGAGCAAATGCTGCACCAAGTTGAAGGCGATCAAATGCGCTTCTATGATGAAGTTATCATGCCTTACAAGGGATCTTTAGAATGTTGGTATGTTGAAAACCAAAGTTTCATCCTATATCTCACGCTTATTTTCTGTACGGTATTGACTGTTCTCTCGTCAACGAATCGCTTGCTATGGAAGCTCTACCCTAGCATTCCAAAGCGACCAGCCAACTTGGCAGAGTAATACATGCAAACTGCACAAAATCATTCTCCACTTTTTGCAGTTTGCGGTGATGGCGGGCATGGGCGTGAAATGATGCCATTTGCGGCACTTCAAATTTTGTCGCTCGGCATTTCTATTGAACGCCTTGTCTTTATTGGTATGGCTACCACCACAGAAAAATTAAATTCATTTCGAGTGATTTCGCACGATGATTTTTTGGAGCAAGCCGCATCAGAAAAATTTATGACAATAGCCATTGGTGATTCTAGTTTGCGTCAAAAAATCTTCATCCGTTGGTCGGCATATGGAATTAAGCCTTGGGAAATTCGCGCCCCGAGCGCCTACATCGCAGCATCTGCACAATTAGGACCAGGATGCCAGATTTCTCCTCTAGCCGTGGTCAATGCCAACACTGTACTTGGGTCACATGTTCTGATCAATACTGGTTGCAATATCGCTCACGATTGCTGGCTCGGCGACTATGTCACTTTAGCGCCTGGAGTACTTTGCAACGGCAATGTGAGAATTGAACAGCATGCTTACATTGGTAGCGGCGCGATTCTGCGGAATGGAACTGCTCTCAAACCACTCGTTATCGGAGAAGGTGCGATTGTTGGGATGGGGGCTGTTGTTACTAAAGATGTTCCTGCTGGTACGACAGTGGTCGGCAATCCAGCAAAACCAATAAACAAATGAATGAGATGTTAGCTTTATGAATACCCTTAAGCTCATTGGCCGTGATAAAGAACTTTTTTCGACAGACGTTGGCTCGAACGAGGAGTTCTTGTCTGATGCCGTTCGAAACGGACGATTCTTGGTGATTGGAGGCGCTGGATCGATTGGACAAGCTGTAACGCGAGAGATTTTTAAGCGTCACCCACGCGTTTTACATGTAGTTGATATCAGCGAAAACAATATGGTCGAATTGGTTCGAGACGTTCGTAGCACATTGGGCTACATCAAAGGTGACTTCAGTACCTTCGCCATTGATTGTGGCGGTCGTGAATTTGAAGCCTTAATGCAGGCTTCTGGCGGCTACGACTACGTGCTCAACCTTTCTGCTTTGAAGCATGTTCGTAGCGAAAAAGACCCATTTACATTGATGCGGCTCATTAAGGTCAATGTACTCAATACTGTCAAATCGATCGAACTAGCAAAGCAGCATGGTGCGCGTAAGTACTTTTGCGTGTCTACAGACAAAGCTGCGAACCCTGTCAATATGATGGGTGCAAGCAAACGCATCATGGAAATGTTCTTGATGCGCTCCAGCGTAGATGTCCCCATCTCAACAGCACGGTTTGCTAATGTGGCTTTTTCGGATGGATCGCTTTTGCACGGATTCAATCAACGATTCGCCAAACAACAGCCAATTTCTGCACCTAATGATGTGCGGCGCTATTTCGTCACACCACAGGAATCGGGTGAACTGTGTTTAATGTCTTGTCTAATGGGAAATAACCGAGATATTTTCTTCCCAAAATTGAGTGAAGTTCTCAATCTCACAAAGTTTTCAGATATCGCTGTTCGCTACTTAGAGCAGTTGGGATTCAGTCCTTTTGAATGCGACTCCGAAGAGGAGGCCCGCGCTCGCGCAGCTGAATTGATCGCGAAGAAAAAATGGCCATGCTATTTTTTCAAAAGCGATACAACTGGTGAAAAAGATTTTGAAGAGTTTTACACAGCTGCTGAAACTCTGAATATGGAACGCTTTATGAATATCGGCGTCATCATGAATGAGCCTCAGTTTGACATTGCCAAGCTCGACCATTTCAACGCCATGATTAG
>JAYVHZ010000298.1:0-3844 GCA_043770645.1 Undibacterium sp.
GCTGAATATCATCTTTGTCATGCGTATGCTGACGCAGAAGTTAGCACTTACAATCCAGTTAAGGCATTGCCACATTGTGAAAAGGCAAAGCTAATTTACCAGGGTATTGAAAAAAAGAGTGACGACGAAAGAATCATACTTAAACAAATAAACAACTATATTAAGCAGTTAAAAAAATAAATGCATAACACGTCACTCTAATCTCAATTTTGCTGCGAATCTACTAAAAATAATGGCACGCCACCAAGGGCGTGCCATTACTTCGACTAACTTTGCTGCGTGATTAACCTTGTGGTTAACGATAGGCTGTCATTTGCTGGTTCATGCGTGTAATTTGGCCAACACTAAAAGTCGTCATGCAAATATCGTCTGTATAGTCCATGAAATTGTAAATAGGGTCGAATCCTGCATCTCTTGTACAGGTATCACGATTTGCAGGGCAACCATAAGCTGCGGATTTTTCTTGCGGCGTATCAGCAACTGAGTCGTTCGTTTTTGAGCAACCGCCTTGAAAAGTATGATAGAGACCCGCCCAGTGACCTACTTCATGAGTCCCAGTGTCACCGAGGTTATATGGTACTGCGGTTCCGCCAGGCATAGAAGCATTGAGCATCACAACACCGTCCATTAAAGGTTGGCTGCTGTAGCTAGAAGGAAAAGTCGCCCATCCCAGCAAGCCGCCACCGATACCACCAGTGTACAAGTTCAATGACTCTTTACCGCCCTTGCGCAACGCTGTCTTCATTTGTGTTTCTGCAGTGGTTCCTGGAGAAACTGTATACCAAGCATCATTTGTCGTTCTATCGGTGCTAACAAGTTGAAAACTAATGCCAGAGCCTGCAAATGCATTGTTCAATACTGTGATTTGATCTGTGATCATATTGGCGGTAACACCACCTGTGCTATTAGTTGAACTTTGTATTACATGGAAATAAACCGGAACGACGCGAGGTGCCAATGCAGCCAATGCGAAGTTAGGGCGGCTATTTTTCTTTTCATGGAAGTCATGTTCAGCCGCTTCTATTTTATTAGCATCATGCAATGTGCTGCAGCGTTTTCCGCTGTCAATGAAAGCCTCCTTATTGATGTATTCAAAATCCCTAAATTTGAACGGCTCATTTTTTTTCGAATCTTGCTTGGCTGCCGCTATCGCAGAAACCAATTGATTATCTTGTGCGAAAGCAGATGCGACGAAACCACCAGCGATGAGGAACGCGGCGATTGCTTTTTTTGCAAATGAAATTTGATGCATGTTAATAGTCTCCATTTAATTTAATATCTTTTTTATATATAATTACCCATTGTCGGCACACATATTGTGATTTTTAACAACAATGCAACATGTGGCCTTACGGCACTGCGATGAAATAAGTCTCCTCTTCATTTTCGAGAGGTCTGCATTTATTCATCAGGGGCAAGTGTCTTTTAAGTGGGTAATTGGTGTCAAGATTAATGTCATATCTTGTGCAAATATTTCCGTATAGGAATATCATTAATGGCCGCAGAAGCTTGTGTGCTTGTAGTCGACAAGGTAAATAATCTGTTATTTATAACTAGACGAAGTTCACTAGATGGAAGTTTACTAGACACCCACATCAAAATCCAAGAACGTGTACACGCAGCTGTACGCGCACTCAAACTGCAAACACAGCCGTGATCCTTAGTAGAAACATTCACTAGACACCCATATCAAAATCCAGAAAATCCCATCCCATCGAAGCAAGAAAAAAAAGGGAATATCGCCGAAATTCAAAAGGGAAAATTCTGTTTGATAGCATCAAAGCCGTAAATACGCATTCATTTGCCTAGTATCAAATGCGACGAGAACCGCGCCAAGCTCGGCACGTTGTGTTCTTCTATTTCACGGCGAAGGAGAATGTTTTGAGTTGTGCTCGTTTAGATGCCCTAGCACATCGCTGGCATTCGAATACCAATGACGCAACGCTTGTTCATGCTCACGGCGTAGGCTTTAAGTCGTTCTACTTGACCTATAGCGGTGCCTCTATGCATTGCTTGGGCTTGCATGTGTTTTTGAAATTCTGCAGCAGTATAGCCTAGCCTAGACCTGCGACCAACGCCAAATGCACCAGCGTACTTTCAGGAATTCGTCGTGTCATCGATCAAAGGGAAAACCTTTTCTGGCACATTTTATGGCGCGCCTATTGAACAAGCGCGCATCAATACGGACTGGGGCACGGTTCGTATCGCGTTTGTCAGATAAGATCAGTCGGGGCCATACAATCACTCCGCTACGCTATTGGGGAATCAACTTGAAGAGCTCACCAACTCAACAGGAAGACACTTCTTGTCGTACTGGAGCGCGGCCAAGCCAAAGTGAACATCCATGCAGCGAGGCCCCTCGAAGAAACTTAGATCCTGAATCATTCGTGAGGAAATACAAATTTAAGGTTTATGCTCGGCAGACGTTTTTTGAATCATCGCCTTGACCGCTTCCATCTCTAAATCTCTCCCCGCCAAGCGTGCTGCAAATGTACGTTGCACTTGGATATCTGGGGTGATGCTGGCATCTGGCGTCGTCTCAGTGTAACGCGTTGCGAGTAAAGGGATATCGACCGCGACTCCTGAATTGGGCATTGCTACCCAGGTGAGTTCTCCTCCATTTAAGCCACGTTGATTGCCGCCTGTTTGTTGACCAACCAAGATAGCCGCACCGCTTTCTTGACTTAACTTGGCTAGCTGGAAGGTCGCCGAACTATTCTCTGCACTTACCAGCAAAAACACTTTACCTTGAAAAGGCGTCGCCACTGGCGCTATTGTTTGAACAAGGCCAGCTCGCGCTGTCACTTGATATTTTCCTTTAGCGGTACCGTCACTGATCTTTTCGACCTTGCCAGTGCGATCAAAAAAACTGTAGTCCCAAGTATCCAAATAGCGTACGAGTTTGTAGGGCACTCGTTCGTAATTAGTGACCGCTTGATCAGATGTAAACTGAAATGGCTGTTTAATCAAATGACTTAAGAGCTTGCCGCCGATCGCGCCGTCGCCGCCTTCATTGTCGCGAACATCAATTACGAGATGCGTAACTTGCTTCTCAAGTATGGTGGCAAAACTTTGGTCGATGAATTGTTTCCAATCGAATTTAGAATTCCAAAAAGAAAAAGTTGGCAGAGTTAGATAGGCGACGTGTTGGTCGATCTTGAGTCGCCACGTTTCATCGGGTTCACGCACGCCTTGGTTCTTCAAAATTTCGTTTCGCGCAGCCATGCTTACTGCTTTTTCTTGGTGTGTGAAGCCCTGATCCTTACCATTGATCGAGCGCCGTAGTTGCACTTGATAGCGCCCCGCTTGCGGTGGCGATAATAGCGGCCAAACGATATCCATTTGACTGAAATCTTTACGGTCACGCAATCGTTTGCCGTCGCTACTACCGTCGGCACGCAAATAAGGCAGCATCATCTTTACCATGTCATGCGCTTTGATACCATTCACGGATAGAATCTCATCGCCAGCTTTGATCGACGACACCGCGCTAGCCAATACTAACCAACGGTCTTCCACCAGCGTCATGGTAAATGGAAGTTTGTTATTCGCATCAAGTAAGGCTGCTTTACTTCCACCGCTCTGGTTCAGAACATTGGTCCAAGTGTGTCCACAACGAATCGCAGCGGCGAGTTCTGTGGCAGCTAAGTACATCATGCTGCTCGTTGTTGCCGCTTTGCCGCGTTGTTCAAATTGGGCAAACGCTTCATCGATTTCCGCCTGCGTGCGGTATTTGGTGAGTGCTGGATGTAAAGCGATCAGTGTCGCTTTTAATTTGCGTACATCTTGAGCTGCTGCTTCTGGGCTCATTTGGCTCACAGACGCTTGATTCGCTGCGAACGCT
>JAYVHZ010000299.1:0-17006 GCA_043770645.1 Undibacterium sp.
TTTTGAATCAACAAATCGGATCTTTCAACGTAACGCGATAAGGCTTTCTCAATTATGGATAATCTGACCCATTCTCTGGTTGGCGCGCTCGTTGGGCAAATGGGCCTCAAACGTAAGACGGGTCTTGCGATGCCGACCTTGGTCATCGCGGCAAATCTTCCTGATATCGATGCCGTAGCAACTTTACTGGGTGGACATCAGCATCTAGCGCTGCGCCGCGGTTTGACACATGGCCCCATCGCCATGCTGTTATTGCCCCTGCTGTTGTGTGCTTGCATGCTTTGGTTTGATGCTTGGCAAACCAGAAGAGGCAAACGCCCGGATAGTCGCCTACCTATCGATAAAACATGGTTGCTAGGCTTGGCTTATATCGGATGCTTGAGCCATCCTTTACTCGATTGGCTAAACAGCTATGGCGTGCGATTTCTCGAACCATTCTCTTCGCTATGGTTCTACGGCGATTCGATTTTCATTATCGATGTGTGGATCTGGGGCGCGGTAATCCTAGGGGTCTATTTTTCCTATCGACGTGAGCGGCGCAATGCAATGAATTGGTCAATGCCAGCAATAGTTAGCGCCGCATTGATCGGCACCTATATTTTAGTGAATGGCTATATCTCCACAAGAGCTGAGCAATTAACCGTACTAGCCGTTGAGAGTCGTTTTGGATTAACACCTAGCTTAGTCGTTGCCAATCCGGTTCCCGTCCAATTTTGGAAAAGAGAGATGTTGTGGCGTGATGATACAAACTTCGGTAAAGCGATTTACAGTGTTCCCAACGAAGTCAAAGTCGATGAGAACAAGGGTTTTCACAAAATGAAGAAGGTCGACGTTTCCGCTTTGACGCACAATGATTTAAATGCGCGGGCATTCTTGTTTTGGTCAAGAATGCCGGTATTGAGCGGAACGCAGGAGCAGGTGGAAATCAACGATCAACGATTCTTAAACGCGCTGATGAAGGATAACTTTACTGTGCGAGTACCAAACTAAGGAACCCGTCCAGTATCTCGACACGCAAGCACCATTAACAGGGAGCGTTTTCATGCCACAATTTCGGCATCAGATAGGCTACAAGACCTATCTCTTTCACGATTTAAAAGAATTGATGGCAAAGGCATCGCCCCTGCGGTCTGGCGATTGTTTAGCAGGTATCGTCGCTGAAAACGATGAGGAACGTGTGGCGGCGCAGATGGCACTAGCTGAGTTGCCCTTAAGCAGTTTCACCCAAGACTGGCTACTCAGCGCGGAAGACGATGAAGTCAGTGCCTTGATTCAAACCCAACACCAAGACGCCAAAGAAAGCAGTGGCTACGCTCACATCGCCCATTTCACCGTGGGTGATTTTCGCAATTGGTTATTGTCTGATTCTGCAACGAGCGAAGTATTGCGGCGTCTAGCACCTGCGCTCATGCCAGAAATGGTAGCGGCTGTCAGCAAAATCATGCGTAATCAAGACTTAATCTTGGTCGCGCGAAAATGCCGCGTGATTAGCCGATTTCGTAATACCTTGGGCTTAGAAAATCACTTTGCCACGCGTTTGCAACCGAATCACCCTAGCGATGATCCGATGGGAATTGCTGCTAGCATATTCGATGGTTTGCTGTATGGAAGTGGTGATGCGGTGATCGGCATTAATCCTGCAAGCGACAACGTACCGCAAGTCATCAAGCTATTGACCATGCTAGATGAAGTCATACGCCGCTATGAAATACCAACCCAGTCCTGTGTGCTGACCCATGTCACCAACACCATCGCCGCTATCGAGCGTGGTGCCCCGGTGGATTTAGTATTTCAATCGATAGGTGGAACTCAAGCAAGCAATACGAGCTTCGGAATCAAGTTATCTCTGTTACGAGAAGCCCAGCAAGCGGCACTGAGCTTAAAGCGCGGTACGGTTGGCAATAATGTGATGTATTTTGAGACGGGGCAAGGCAGCAGTTTATCGGCCAATGCGCATCACGGCATAGACCAACAAACCTGTGAAGCGCGTGCCTATGCCGTCGCTCGTGAATTTTCGCCACTACTGGTCAATTCCGTGGTTGGCTTCATCGGTCCAGAATATCTGTATGACGGTAAGCAAATTGTGCGCGCTGGATTAGAAGATCACTTCTGCGGCAAGTTGTTAGGTCTACCGATGGGATGCGATGTCTGCTACACCAATCACGCCGAAGCCGATCAAAACGATATGGATGTGCTGCTGACTTTGCTCGGTAACGCCGGGTGCAATTTCATCATGGGAGTACCCGGCGCAGATGACATTATGCTCAACTATCAAACCACCTCCTTCCACGATGCACTCTATCTGCGTCGTTTATTAGGTTTGCAGCCGGCACCCGAATTTACCGCTTGGTTACAGAAAATGGGCATTGTCGATGCGCAATGTCAGCTCGCTACTGGAGCGACACTGCCGCCACCATTTCAGGCTGCGCTGCAGCAGTTGGCAACACTTGGCCGCACTTGAAATAAAGGAGTAAGCAAATGGATGAACTGATTGCGCGAAAAAACGCTGGTGTACAAAGCAATGACTGGCAAGTCCTACGTCAATTTACCGCCGCTCGCATCGCGCAAGGGCGCGCAGGAAATAGTCTGCCGACGGTGCCACAACTGGCATTTCAGCTAGCTCACGCACAAGCGCGCGACGCTGTACATTGGCCCTTACAAACAGACAGCTTCCTGCAACGCCTCCATACTGACTTAGCACCATGTTTTCAAGAGCAGGGTTCGCCGTTTGCAGTAAACACGGTGCACAGTGCGGCGCGTGATCGTCGCGAATACCTGCAACGCCCAGACTTAGGACGCAAACTAAACCAAGCAAGCCAAGATCAATTGCGAGCCTTAACAAGTCCGAGATCGGAATTAGCGATCGTGATTGCAGACGGCTTGTCGCCCTTAGCGATAGCACAGCAAGCCATCCCATTTTTGCAATCCCTGTTAACACGACTAACAGGCTGGCAACTCGCACCACTTACATTGGCATTGCAAGCCCGCGTCGCACTCGGTGACGAGATCGGCAATTTACTCAATGCCGACATGGTCTTGATACTGATCGGGGAACGACCAGGTTTAAGTTCTCCCGATAGCATGGGCTTGTATCTTACCTACCAGCCGCGCTTAGGTTTGCTCGATGCTAATCGCAATTGCATTTCCAACGTTCGTCCGGCTGGTCTATCGTTTCAAGAAGCCAGCTACAAATTACATTACTTACTGGAGCAAGCACGCGCACGCAAACTCACTGGCGTCGACCTAAAAGATGAAACGACCAGTGAGCATCAAGAATTAGACTTGAGGAAAAACTTTCTGCTGGCGACATGATGATAGAACAAGTCCAGCGATCTACAGCGGTCGCGTCTTGCGCCACCAACGCATAAAGAAATAAATCGGCAAACTCGACAAACCTAGCACCACGATCCACAGCATTGGCTCCGCGCCTATGCCTATCGCAATCCATGCATTAAATAGCAAAGACAAAGCCGCAGCAACGAGCAACCACTTTGGCACCGAACTCCCCTGATTGGCTTTAGCACGCCGCCACAACACGAAAATTGCTAGCGCACCAAACACATACAAAGGCAAATTCGAAGCAGTCACCATTACACTTAAAAACGTAAATCCTTGCGCCAAACTGCGGCTGTAGTTCATCAAGATCATGGCGCTTGCCAATACGCCGGTCAACAGCAAGGACGCGACTGGCGCGCCGTAGCGATTTTGTTTTTTGAAGACGGCTGGGAATACCTGGTGATGTGCAAGCGAAGCCGTCATTTCGCCGACCAACAAAGTCCATCCATTTAACGCTCCCAAGCCACTCACAATCACAAATAAGGCGATCCACGCAGCAGAATCGGCGTTCATGTATCGATTGAGCAAATCGACAAAAGGGGCATTCGATTTTGCCAATGCCTCCGCGGGTAATAATAAAAGCGGTACGGCCGAGACGCCAATATAAATCACCGCCGCCACCAAAGTGCCGACCATCGTGGCACGCGGTATGTTAATTTCAGGCCGATCGACTTTACCGGCAGGTATGGTCGCACTCTCTACACCTAACATCGCAAACATGGCGATCGTGCCTGCGGCGGTGGTGGCAGACAATGACAGGCCGCTGGTAGGAAGATGCGCGACATAGGCGTGCGGGTCAGCAAAAAGCACATACACGCCGAGCACAATCACCGCCAGCAAGGGCATCAATTTCAAAACGGTGGTGAGCATTTGCACGCCACCAGAGGTTCTCGCTCCACGCATACCAATTGCGACAAAAAACCAGATGAAAAACAAGGCGGCAGCAGGCGCGTACCACAGTTCTTTTGCCAAAACGGGAAACAAACTCGTCAGGTAGCCCACCACACTAATCGCCAAGGTCGCATTGGTAATCCAGATCGACACCCAATAGCACCAGATCACAAAGAAAGCGGTCGTATCCCCAAACGCCAAACGCATGTAGGCGTAGGGACCATCCTCGCTGGGGAAGACACGAGCTAAGTGCGCGAATGTGAGTGCGATGAACACTGCGCCGATCAAAGTGACGGCCCAACCGAGAAAAGCATTCCAGCCGAAAGGCGCTAAGGACGCAGGCAACATGAAGATGCCCATGCCGATCACATTACCAACGATGAGCGCGGTACAGGTCCAGAATCCTAGTGGTTTATCTTGAATGGTCATTTTTTATTTTGGTTAGATGTTTTCGCTCGACTTGAAGACATAGATATCGACAGAGGTAAACGATCAGAAAAAGTAACCGTCGCTCCTGCGTAGCTCCAGCCCTCGAATGCTTGAGTCGGGGGCAGGAGCCCAGCGTCTTTTGTTGATCAACGAAAGACGCTGGATTCCTGCTAAAAGCACGCAGGAATGACGAGCCTTGCTATTACTTTGCGCTCTTTACTTCTTCACACTACACAAGTTCGATAGTGCAAAATCTTAGATGCATACTCCCTTCTCCCGCATGCGGGAGAAGGGGCGGGGATGAGGGAGGTTGAGCAAACAAGAATCATTTTTCTATTTCGGATCCCTAGCGCAATGAACGGCATTGACAAAGATTTCGCCAAGCTGAACTGCCCTCACCCCAACCCTCTCCCGCCTGCGGGAGAAGGGGTCTTATCCATATCTTTACTTGTGTAGATACCCATGCCTTGAAAGGTTAGGGGCATAGTTCCTCACGTCTCGACAATAAGCATTTAATTCTTTCCACCATACGCCCGCCGCAGCAGATTCTGAAAATGCCACACACCGCTCTCACGTCTAGGATTCAACCGCCCCGCTTGATAAGCACCAGACGCCAAGCCTTTTTGCACATGTTCACAAATGTCTATATCTTCCGCTTGTATCTCATCGCTAAACGCCTGCTCTGCCGCCACCCGCGCTTGCACTTCGGGATCGTCGGTATAGTAGTAATCGAACTCGACGATGCATCGGTTCGGCCCATCGGGCAGTATGCGATTAGTCTGCAAACGTCCCGGCATAATATTCAACATGATGTTCGGATAAATAAAATAGTAAAAAGCGTGCCCATCGCCATAGATGCCATCATTGTTACGCAGCGGTGAATGCTGCAAGGAATACCAATCGAACAGTTCAGTATCGTAGACGCGATAGTCCAA
The DNA here is from genome assembly GCA_043770645.1 of Undibacterium sp. Taxonomy (GTDB): domain Bacteria; phylum Pseudomonadota; class Gammaproteobacteria; order Burkholderiales; family Burkholderiaceae_D; genus Undibacterium. Next base: position 5,592 of record JAYVHZ010000299.1, read on the forward strand.
CACCTTGGACAAACCTGGATGTACGAAGGGCAAATGATAGCCTTCTAAAAAATTATCGACATACACTTTCCAGTTGCAGGCGATGTTATAACTGTCGCGCTTGGTGAAATACATGGCACTCAAATCAATTGGCGAAATGCGTTCGGCGATATCCTTAAACACGTCTTCGAAATGCGGAGTCGCTTCACTCAATGCAACAAACACCAACCCCTGCCATTCACGCACTTGCACTGGCGTTAATCGAATATCTTTGGTTTCAAAATCACAGGCACCCTGCATTTCCGTCGCCGCACGCAATTGCCCATCAAGCGCGTAAGTCCAACCGTGATAAGCGCATTGCAAAGATTTCGCAGCCTTGCCATTGCAAGTCGCAATAGGACCAGCACGATGACGACAGACGTTGTAGAAAGCATTCAGCGCACGATCGGCATTGCGCACGATGAGGATGGGCTTACCAGCGATTTCGCAAACAACATGATCGCCGGCATTTTTCAGATCACCGCTGTGTGCCGCCAATTGCCAGCTAGCGGCGAAAACATGTTTCTGCTCGTGTTCTAAGCAAGCAGGGTTAGTGTAAAAATCAGCATGCAGAGCGTAAGCACGCTCCAAGGGAAGAATTTGGTTCTGTTTAGACAAGGGTTCAAATGCAGTCACGGACAATATCCTCAATGCAAAATTATGCACCCATCATACTGCCCTATCACTGGGTTTTCTAGTCACATACAAGGCATGTCGTAAAATCGGATTCAAAACCAACTTGCCCTTCTTTAAACTCAACTCCAAAGGTTTCTTTAAGCTCCTTGGATGTGTATGGGCAAGATACTGGTGTTGCAGCAACTGCATTGAAAGAAGCACTTACAGCTATAGCGCTGAACATGAGGGACATAAAACTTATTGCCATAAACTGACTCCAATCTGGAAAATTGAAATGAACAATTAAAATTTCATATCGCTGCGACGACTATTTCTCAGGAAACTGCGAGACTAATTAACATCTCATGGAAAAATACCTAAGCTACTAAAGATTATCAAGATTTATTTGGGCGTGTGATTAAACAATGTGCGGGGCAAGTTAGCTTAAAAAAGGCGATGCTTAGTTTTTGCTTTTGTCGGCACGACTATCGACTTTTCTTCACGAGTTTCATTGCGTTAAATTCCAAATGTGTAACCCGTCCATCTTTATCTCTGGCGAGTTTTAGTTGAAATCCGTTGTCCGGGACAATGAGTTCATCATTAGCGAGCAGTACGATTTCATCTTTTGCTAAAAATTGCGCAGCCTCGATCATGAGCTTTCCATTTTCCTGCGTGATGAAGGCTGATGGTGGCTTGTCGGTTGGTGACATTGGCGGTAATGGGTACTCGCCAACTAATTGAGCCAACATGTCTGCATCAAGTGCGACCGGTTCAATTTCGCGGGCTTTGTAGCCAGGCCATTGATATTCTTTGGCAAGCGCATTGAGTATTTGGCGATAGACTACAGAGCCAGCGTCACCATTCGTCATGATCGCAGCGCCACGACCAAGGGCGGGAAAATAAGCGACAAAACAACTGTATCCCTCGTTGCTACCACCATGCTGAAAATATAGTGCATCGCCTGAGTTCCCTAGAGCAGGGCCTAAGCCAGAAGGCGCTTTTTGTTCGGTGAGCATCTCGGTCGCCATTGTTTGCGACAGGGTCTTTGTCGACTTACCAGCGCGTGCCTCGGCGATTTCGATTGCCCACTTGGTCAGATCCGCGGGGGTCGTCCATAGCCCTGCAGCGGCTAATTCGGGATAGGTGTGCCAGCGTCCGCTAATCATTTTGCCTTGATCATCGTGTCCAGCGGCAGCGAGGTCTTGCTTGGCTTTGGATAGCGGCTGCTCGAAGGCGCTGTTCTGCATGCCGATAGGATCAAGCACGAGTCTTTGCATCAGCGCGGGAAAGGCCTCGCCCGTAGTCTCTGCCATCGCTAATTGCATGATGGTCGTGCCACCACCGGAGTATTTCCACATTGATCCGGGTGTCATCACAACCTGTATTGCTTTGGTGTTAGCAGGCGCTTTGCCGTCAAGTATTTGTTGAACAGTCGGTACTTTTGCGTCACTTGCATAACCCGGAAAACCATGGACATTCAAACCTGCCGAGTGCGATACCAAGCGGCGCAAAGTCACTGGCTCGGTTTTGGTAAATTCGTTGTCGGGTAATTGCCAAGTTTTGAGAAAGGTATTGATGGGGGTATCGAGTGAGAGTTTACCTTGCTCGACTAATCTGAGCATCGCGGTTGCAGAGACGGGTTTGCTGATCGACGCGGCTTGAAACAGGGTGTTGCTCGTGACGGCATCTTTGCTACCCGCTGTCTTTACGCCAAAACCTTGTGCCCAAGCGAGTTTGCCGTCATGGACAACTGCAATCGATATGCCAGGTACATTGTATTTGGCCATACTATCCGCGAGCGTGTGATTTTTTTCAGGCGTACCCTTGATCACGATGCTTGCTGTCATTGTGCTCGTGATGCGACTTATCTGTTCATCGACCGATTGGGCACTAGCGCTTGTACTTACGATCTCTAAGAGTATGAGTGTGACTAAATGCGAAGCTTGCATAGGTTTGTTCTCCTGTTATTGGAAGTGATGAGAGTATCGCATAAGTTTTCGTTAAGAAAATTGGATGTTGACTCGATACCTACAGAGATGAGTGGGATGAGTGGGGCGATCTGGTCGGAGACTATTCTCAATCTTGACGCCCAATAGGCGCTGCCGAACGCGGAAAGCTGGGCAGCAAAAAAAGAAAAGCCCACATCAATGTTCCCTATTGCTTCAATCCTATACTACTGATGACCCCAAACGCTTTTTTAGAGTCCCCGCCATATCTGCCAAATCGAAATCCGTTTTGCTTCGTATTCCCAGCTTGTATAGGTACTTCAGCCGACCTTTTTGATTGGGGGACGTCGCCACTCATGAGTATCAATTACGTATTGGTTGGCGATAAAACGATGCCGCTTGTCACGCCGCAAAGTGAATTAATTGGGAAACATATCGACACCTTATTTGGCTATCGCTATCCCGAGATAGTTCACATGACTTATCTTTGAAATGAACGGAATCGGATCATTTTCGGAGTTAATGCTGACCACGGCTGTTCTAAAATCCCGTGAACTTGCAGGAAGCAAGCCGGCAGCTCTAACATTGCAACATGACGAATGAAATGTCGTAAAGATAGAACTGACTGCTTTTCGGTGCGGCAAAAGCCTTTCGGAAGTTAGTCTGAGCTAAAAACACGACGACGCATGTGACTGGAACGACTGTCCGTTTTAGCTGCCTGACCTTCCATCGCCGGAAGTCGTGCCCATTTTGGCAAAATCGAGTGCCTTATCCAGTGTGTCGAGAAACAGATTGACCTTGATGGGCTTGGTTATATAATCGAAAAACCCCGCATCAAGGCAGCTTTTAATTTCATGCGGCATCGCATTCGCACTAATGGCAATGATGGGAATATGCGCCGTTGCCGGGTCAGCACGGAGAATTCTCAGCGCGTCCAGTCCACTAATACCCGGCAAATTGATGTCCATCAGGATCACCTGCGGCAGGCACGCACGCGCACGCTCGATACCGCTATACCCATCCACAGCGGTCACGAGGTGTAAGTCGGGGCGACCTGAAACAAGCCGCTCTATCAGTGCTAGGTTTGCTGGATTATCCTCCACATAGAGCACACTGCGCTCCATCGTCTCCGGCGCTATGTTGGCTCGCGACAAGGTCGTGATTGCTAGACCGTTAGCAGCCAACTGCGGTGGGTCGGTCAACGCTAGCTCGACCCAGAATGTACTACCGGTTTCGACGGAACTCACCACACCGATACTGCCGCCCATCAGTTCAACCAAGCGCTTGGTCACCACCAGGCCGATGCCGGTACCCTGTTCCAAGCCAGCCTCTTTACCGAGTCGATTGAAGGGCTGGAAGAGTTGCGACAGTTGTTCGGGTGATAAACCCTCGCCACTATCGATGACATTGATACGCAGCGAAACAGTTGAGCCCGGGATGTGCTCAGTCGTGACACGCACACTGCCACCAAGCTTGTTGTATTTGATGGCATTGGAAAGTAGATTAAGCAGCACCTGTTTTATCCGCATTCGGTCAGCATGAATAAAGTAGGAGGTCGCAAAGCTTGGAAAATCCATCACGATGCCACGCTGATCAGCCTGCGGCGATATCATAGACTGGCACTCAAGCAAGACGTCAGCTAAGGAGACTGCCTCGCGCGATAGGCTTGCCTTGCCTGATTCGATCTGGGCGAGATCGAGAATTTCATTGATCAATTCCAACAAGTACCAGCCGCCTTTTAGGATCTGATTCAGGCTTTCCGTTTGTGATGGGGTCGGCGGCGGAGTGCCGATTTCGATCAGCTGCGCAAAACCCAACACGGCATTGAGCGGTGTGCGAATTTCATGGCTCATACTGGACAAGAAATTCGATTTGGCGAGATTGGCTGCTTCAGCGACGATGGTGGCACGTTGCAATTGGAGATTCTTATCGTGCAGTACTTGATCTAGACGATTGCGCTCCGTGACGTCGCGGGCGGCGGCAAACACGCCTAGCACCTTGCCGTCATCATCTCTATAAACGCTGGCGTTGTACAGCACATCAATAATGCGCCCACTTGTATGGCGAATGGCGAGCGGATAGTCGCGCACAAGGCCCTCGGAGAAGACCCTGCGATAGCCGATCCGAGCTTCCTCCGGGTTGGTAAAGTAATCGGAGAAGTCGGTACCGATGAGTTGTTCACGCGGCACCCCAGTTGCGATCTCAGAAGCCTCGTTGACGTCGGTGATTTTACCATCGGCACTAATGGTAACGAGTGGATCAAGTGAGGCTTCGAGCAACGAACGCGCATAGCGCGAAGCCTGCTTCTGCAACGTGACGTCGCGGGCGGCGGCAAACACGCCAAGCACCTTGCCGTCATCATCTCTATAAACGCTGGCGTTGTACAGCACATCAATAATGCGCCCACTTGTATGGCGAATGGCGAGCGGATAGTCGCGCACGAGCCCCTCGGAGAAGACCCTGCGATAGCCAATCCGCGCTTCCTCCGGGTTGGTAAAGTAATCGGAGAAGTCGGTACCGATCAGTTGTTCGCGTGGCACTCCGGTTGCGATCTCAGAGGCTTCATTGACGTCGGTGATCTTACCGTCGGCACTGATGGTAACGAGTGGATCAAGCGAGGCTTCGAGCAGTGAGCGGGCATACTGCGAAGTGGCTTGCGTCGTTTCTTGCCACTTCTTGGTTTCGGTGATGTCTTTAAAAAGGACGGCGACCTTGTAGCTGCCGGGCTCGCCGATGCGGAAGGCGTAGAGATCGAACCAGCGCTCGCTCAAGGCTTTCACTTCGTTCTGAAGCCGAATCGGTTCCCCCGTCCGGGCGACTTCGCCGTAGATGTTGAACCAATAAGCTTCCATATTCGGGGCAAGTTCGCGTATCCGTTTCCCCACGGTATCGTGGAGTCCAGTCTGTCTCTCGAAAACAGGATTCACTTCCAAGTAGCGCCAGTCGATCGGGTTGTCGTACTCGTCATAAATCATCTCGATGAGGCAAAAGCCTTCGTCTATTGAATTGAATAGGGTGCGATAACGTTCTTCGCTCTGCAACAGCGATTGCTCCGTTTGCACACGCAAGCTAATGTCAGAAGAAACACCGATGATGCCGATCAATTTTCCCGCAGAGTCCAGAATTGGTGTGTCGTGCACCTCAGCTATAAAAATTCTGCCGCTGCTATGCTGTACCGCAAACTCGCCCGACCAGGGGCGGCCATTGTTCAGTTGCCCCATGATGTCGGTCGCTTGGCTTTGGGAGACGTCAGGAACCGTTACTTCCATAATGTTGCGGCCCACGGCAGTGGCCGCCGGCCAACCATACGTGTTTTCGGCGGCCGCGTTCATATAGGTGATACTCCCCTCGACGTCAGTGGCGATAATCGCTTGGCCAACTGTGTTCAGCAGCGTGACTTGGAAACGCAGCTTTTCTTCCGCGAGTTTACGCTCGGTGATGTCTTGCAAAGTGCCGCGCAAGCCGCAGATTTCGCCATTGGCATGACGCACGACTTTGGATCTGGTATTGATCCAAAGCGGTGTGCCATCTGCGTGGATTGCTGGCAGCTCGAGATCGTAGCCGATGCCGCTTCGAAGCGTCTCTTCAACGGCGGCGTTCAGGCGTTCCCAGGTTTCAACGGAGTACATGACACCACGTTGTTCTGGAAATGGCGGGATGTGCTCGTACCCAAAGATGCGCGACACCTCCCGCGACATCCCCAGCTCGCCGTTCTCTGCATGCCAGTACCAACTGCCAATGTGCGCGAGCTGTTGCGCCTGCTGTAATTCAATCTCTGTCTGTTTTAGCTTGGTGATATCGGTGAGTACCATTTGAACAGTCGGCGCTTGTCCGTCTTTGATCGAGCGCCTGCTATCAACCCGGACATAGGAAAAACAGCCCTCCTTAGGTGTCAACCTGATCTCACATTCCTGTTTTTTGTCTTGGTTCAGGACGTTGGCAAGGTGCGAGTGCCAGCGGTCTGCATCTTCAGCAGAAACGTAGTCAGCAAAGCTGTTTCCGATCAGCGTTGTCCGCTCGACGCCCAGCTGTTCTGCTCCGGCAAAGTTGATCGCGACGATCTTGCCTTGTTCGCAGAGGGTAAGGTAGCCCACGTGGGCGAAATCAAACAGATCGTCATAACGATCTCGTGCGTCTGCCCGGCTCACTTTTGCCTTGCTTAAGAGTTCATTCTGCTTCTCAAGCTTAACTTCAAGCTTAACCTCAAGTTGAGTTAGCTGTGGCTGTTGGTGGGTGCTGCTGACCAAGCCGTGGTCGAGCGGCACCGCAGACTCTGGCGATAGGTGCGAGTCGGCTTGAATCTTACTATCCGAGGGATTCATCGGCCTGCTTTCTGGATCGGGTGTAGCAATTTGGGGAGCTTGAAAAGCAGGCGGTAAGCCCAATGACAGATCAATGTGAGGATACTAATGATGCTAGTGAGATAGGCACCAGATGATGAAGTAACGCTAGGAGAGATCGAACTTGTTATTCGCTAACTTACTAGGATAAGTCATCTCTTCAAACAAACACCACAACACCATTCGAGCTGAATCAGGTTACCACAAACTGGGAGCTGCGGATGGTTTTGATCGACAGGACATTTTTCTATATGCGGTTTAGTTTAAAAACAACGTGATGCTGATTCCTTTGGTTGTTGGCAACACAATAAGCATTGATACTAGCCAAGGTCTACGCTTTGTTTTTTTATCACCGAATTGGGTCTGATCATCTCGCATACCACGCCTATCGTGAAAAAAATTGGCATCGAGAAAGATTTGATTTACAGTGAGTTACTGAAACTCATGTTGCATCAGACGCGCATCAGTATGCTTATGCGTGTCCTAGTAATCAGGACTCCCATAAAGATAGTCCTTCTAGCGGTGCTACTGTAGATAAGTACTACTTGTACGGCAGAGTAGCACGACTATGCTGCTGCAATTTTACGCAAGTCATCTCAAAGTGGAAAGTGGCATATATGACATTGCTACAAGGTCTGGATCAGAGTTTGCATATGACTCGGCTACCGTGGTGGGCGAGATCCTCTAGCCTATGGGGTGTCTTGTTGTGTTCAATTATCCTGACTGGCTTAGCTTGGGAATTTTCTAATCGCCGAGTACAAGCTCGTGACGAAGAACGTTTTGCCAACATCGCGCAGGAAAGCCACACAGCGATCGTTCGTCGTATGCAGCAATACCAACAGTTCTTGAATGATGGGGTCGGACTTTTTCGCGCTTCGGATGAAGTATCGCGTCAGCAGTGGCACGACTTCGTCGAGAACGCGAATGTCCCAGAAAATCTGCCAGGCATACAAAATATGGCAGTCGATTTTGCGATTCAAGCGAAAGATTTACCCAAACATATTGCTAGTGTGCGTGCCGAAGGATTTTCAGATTACACCGTAAAACCTGTGGCACCGGAACGCGAGATCTATCATAGCTTGGTGTACGTAGAACCGTTTGCAGGACGCAATTTGCGTGCCTTCGGTTTTGATATGTACACCAACGACATTCGACGTGTTGCCATGGACAGAGCCATTGATCAAGGGCTCCCGAGCGCCTCAGCAGCGGTCAAATTGGTTCAGGAAACGAACGAAGATGTGCAGTATGGATTCATATTTTGTTTGCCTGTGTATCACAAGAATATGCCCGTTAGTACCGTGGCAGAGCGTAGGGCAGCTTTACGAGCCTTAGTCTCCAGTGCATTTCGCATGAAAGATCTAATGCGCGGCATCTTTTCTGACACCTTAAATATGGCAGACCTTGAGATTTTTGGTAACGGAACCATTGCAGAGTCGAACCGTATGTATAGCTCGGTCGCGCATCCTGTGAATGCGGTGCAAGAGTTTAGCAAGGCGATTCCGATCGAGGTGGGTGGCCAGACATGGTTGTTACGTTTTACTGGTAATGCCCAATTTATAGAGTCAGTGAAATCTTGGCAAAGTTGGGTGATTTTATCGGCGGGCATACTCTTTAATGGACTGCTTTTTTTTATGATTAAGTTGACGGTCAATCGCGAAAAAAACGCGATTCGTTCGGGCGAAGACAACGCCAACATGTTTAAGGCCGTGATGGATTGCACACCGAGTTATGTGCATGTACGCGATCTGCAAGGGCGCTACGTGTACGTCAATAAAGAATATGAACGGGTCTTTTCTTGTACCAATCTTGGACTTCGAGGCACGCATTATGAGCAAATTTTGCAACCCGAATTAGCTAGCGATGTGCGTCGTACCGAAGCGATGATGCTGGAAACAGGACAATCAGTCAGCACCGAAAATAGAATTAAGATTGAGGGCAATGAATACACTTACTTAGTCAATCGCTCGCCCTTATTTGACTCGCAGGGACATACAATAGGAACATGCGGTGTCGGTATTAATATCACGGAACTTAAGCGGCTAGAGAAAGAGATGGAAGACGCTTTCGAACGCCTGCGTGTCAGTGAGGAGCGCTGGTCCTTTGCGATCGAAGGAAGTGGCGATGGCGTATGGGATTGGGACATCGTGAATAGCAAGGTAGAGTTTTCCCGACGTTGGAGAGAGATGTTGGGGTATAGCGAAGACGAGGTTGGAGAGGAGCTGCACGAATGGTCGTCAAGCGTCCATCCAGATGATATGCCTAATGTCATGCGCGACATGCAGTCGCATTTTGAACAAAAGAATCGTCTTTATTTGAATGAACATCGCGTTCTCTGTAAAGACGGTCATTACAAATGGATTTTGGATCGCGGGATGGTGGTCAATCGCGATGTGGACGGTAAGCCGATACGCATGGTGGGCACGCATACCGATATTTCCGATCGCAAAGAAATGGAAAGAATCAAGTCTGAATTTATTTCTACCGTGAGTCATGAATTGCGCACACCGGTGACCTCGATACGCGGTTCGCTGGGCTTAATCGAATCCGGTGCGCTCGGCGCGGTGGAGCCGAAAATACTCGAGCTGGTGAAGATCGCCAACAGAAACAGTCAGCGCCTGATTGTTTTGGTCAACGATATTCTTGACATGGAAAAACTCTTATCTGGAAAAATGAGTCTTCATCTGAAAGAGTGGAATCCCATTGAGATGATAAAACAGTGTCTGGACGAGAATGCAGCGTATGCAGCAGGTTTTTCTGTTAGCTATCATTTGACCAGTCAAGAGGACAATAGTGACGTGATTGCCGACTTTGAAAGAAGTAAGCAAGTGCTAACCAATCTGCTCTCGAATGCGGCAAAATTTTCAAACGCTGGCGCTAGTGTGAACATCATGATTGAACAGCAGGCGCATCAGATCAAGATCAGCGTTATCGATCAAGGAAAAGGGATTCCTCTGAGTTTTCAAGCGAGAATTTTTGAAGCATTCGCGCAGGCCGATAGCGGTAATACACGTCAACAAGGAAGCACAGGTTTGGGGCTACACATCAGCAAACGCATGGTGGAACAGATGCAAGGTGAAATGGGATTTGATAGTGTCGAAGGTGAAGGAACGACATTTTGGTTTACGTTACCTAAGGCAGCAGCAATTTGAGAGCAGGTAAGCTCTGCGCAAGCGTAGCGATCTCTCATTGGAAAGGCAGGCTATGACGATTACTCCTGATATTCTGCAGCTATTAATGAAAGAAGTCGAAAGTGAAGATCCGATCGACTTCGCCGACTTGCCCTTCGAGGAAGATGCCTTGCGTGAAATTGTGGCGAATCATTTGTGTGAAATCGCCGAGCGCTTGGAGAATTTTAGCGTCGAAGATCGACAGATAACTTTGATGGCAGTTGCCGCCAAATTAGTGCTAGAGAATTTGGTCTTGCATGTCCAGCTTCTTCGACAACATAGCATACCCTTGTCGAACGAAGTGGAATCCTTATTGCGCAATTTGCGAAGGTCGAGCGGCGAGTCTTGATGTCACCTATTTTTGAAATGAATAAGACAGGATCGTCTTCCGAGTTAAGATCCGGCCTGTGCTATTTCATAAATCAACATCCCAAAAAATCACAAGACATCCAATTCAAAAAGAAACAAATTTAAATACAAGATCCATCTATTTTTCTACTGAATAAATAAGCTAAGCCCACATAATTTTCAAATCGCAAAAACGGAGGTGGGATCATACCGATGGCTCTTAAGTAACATGTTTCCTTAGATGTAGCACCGTATTGCCACTACACTGGTCGCTGCGTGCGTCGCAGGTTTTTGTTGGGTAACGCCTCCATGGGCAAGCATAAGCCATGAGAAAAAAGAAAAAATCACATCAATTTCCCCTTCTGTTTTAAATCGATACTATCGATGACCTCAAACGATTGTCTGGAGTCCCCGCCATGTCAGCCAAATTGAAACTCGTTTCATTGTGCTTTTTTTCTCTGCACCTGCATCTCCTCGCAGGACACTTCATTGCGTTTCCTCGCTTCCGGTGTAGCGACAAGAATTGGGTTGAAAGCGGTTCATATGATGTTATCGCGATTGCGAAGTAGTCTGGACATCCGTTGGTTATGTGTAACCGTCCAGCGCCACCACATTTAACTATCAGTTAATTTGATGCACTCTTCAAATTGAATCAATTCATTTTGGAGAGCACAGCATGTCAATGGTTAAGTCAGTCATCAGTCGCGCAAATTGGCTGGAGCATGTCAGCACCTGGCGCACATCAGGGTTGACGCAAGCAGCGTATTGTCGAGATCATCAATTAAATGCCACGACATTCAACGGCTGGATTTTACGTGGACGCGTGAAGTCGCCAGCAACTGTACCTTTGGCCACGGTTCCAATTGCTATTGAACCAGGCCCTGCGTCACCACCGGCGTTGTCGATCGTTTTGCAACACGGCTCTGGATGGCAACTTACGCTACCAAAGGATGTGCGGATCACTTGGCTAGCGCAATTACT
>JAYVHZ010000300.1:0-3960 GCA_043770645.1 Undibacterium sp.
AGCTAGCTATTTGCAACGAAGAACGAAAAAAATGACCGAAAATGCGCCGCCAGCGCTCAAATAGCGTCGAAGACGCGCCTAATGGAAAATCTGGGTTTAGCCTGCTTTCGATTCTTTCCACAACTTTAGAATCGTCGCTTCTTGTTCGGCAGTGAAGGCCATTCTTGTCCGACCTTTTTCTTCATTGAGTTGACCTTGATACCAATGTAAAGTCTCTGACACGGTGGTGGTAATCGGCCGGAAGCGTAATCCTGCCTTTACTGCACGCGCATTTTTCCAAGTATGAAATCCTTTTGTGTTGCCGACATACGGTGCCCAGATCGGGAATTCTATGCTCTCATTTTTAGCCATGAATTCGCCCGGTATCCACGTAATCTGACTTGGCGTCTTGGTGGCTTTTTGGCAGGCTTCGATGACAGTGCCCCAAGTCATTGCTGGTTCTGGACCGACGGCATTAAATTTGCCTATCGTTTGGTTCTCCACCAACATCACCAACCAGGCTGCCAGATCGCGTACGTCAATGATTTGGAACGGGTCGGAGGGTGCCCCTGGCACTGCAATTTCTCCGCCTTTATCGAAACGTGCTGGCCAATAAGTGAAGCGTCCAGTTGGATCATCAGGCCCGACTATATAACCTGGCCTTACGATGGTAGTGCGACCTGGAACCGCGCTTTCAGCAGCAAGTTCGCATGCCGCCTTCAGTCCGCCATAGTTCGCGCCATTCTTGCCCATATTCTCAACCGCAGGATCGGCCAGCACAGCTAAGGGTGTATCTTCATCTCCGTACATAGGGCTAGGCTCTTGGTAGCAACTAATGCTGGAGATGTAGATGTATTGCTTGACTCTAGGCGCAAGCAATTGCGCAGAGGCATTCACGATACGAGGATAAAATCCAGAGTCATCGATCACGGCATCCCATTCACCCGACTCTAAGGATTTTAGCCCATCGCCTTTCAGTGGATCGCGATCACCCAGACGTTTTTCTATCTCAGGAAAAAGGCCAGGTCGTGTTCTTCCACGGTTAAATAGAGTCAGCGTGTGGCCGCGCGCTGTGGCTGCAGCGACAATGGCCGGACCTAAGAATCCTGTCCCACCCAGCACCAAGATACGCTTCGGTGCGACAGGTGCCGCTAGGGCATGCGAAAACTGACTGAAGCCAGCGAGACTACCGACGCCCGCGGCAGCGCTCCATTTTAGAAATTGACGACGAGTTTGCGACATATTATTAGCTCCGTTGCTAGATAGTTGGAAAGTAGTTGAAATTTGAAAATAAGTTAAAAAGACGAGCGCACATCAAGTTCGTTCTGGCATCACAATCGATTTATCTTCCCATTGCTTTGCTTCTGAATTAGCCGCTACCGGCGTGTTCGATGAAGCGTCTTCTGTGGCATTAGTGTGATTCTTTTGTTTCACCAATTTCCCCAGAACCGCACCAGTAGCCAACCATGTCGATGCGGTGCCTATCGCTGCCGCTGACACGGGTACCGCGAGAAAACTCAGCAAGGCAGGAGCCCATACACCCAACACATCACCGCCACGATAAACAAAGGTGTCGATGAATGTTTTCGATTTGTATTTCTCCTCAGGTCCCAAGGAGATGTAGAGGATTTCGCGCGCTGGTCTATCCACGGCGTAATGCAAACCTCGACGAGCCACTTGCACGATAGCGAGCGCCGCAAAGGTCGGCCAAATCGCCAGTGCACCGAAACCGACGACGGTCACTGCTGGCAGTATCAGCAATACCCCAGGTACACCCAGTCCGCGTAGTAAGCGACTGGTGACAAACAGCTGTAACAATAAAGTGATGACATTTCCCCACAAATCGATGCGCGCAAAGGCGGCGATACGATCGGTCGAGTTGGTGAAAGTGAGTGCGACGATGTCCGCTTGCTTTAGATACAAAAATGTTGAGGTGATGGTATATAGCAAAATATATGCGCAAATCATTTGCAAATAACGTGAGCCCATAATCAGGCGAACGCCTTGCATAAAATCGGGCCCGGGTTCTTTGGCTTCTTGACCGCTTGCAGACAAGGTGAAATGCGATGCCAAACGCTGCATACAAAACACGGCAATTTGCAGTCCGAAGAAAGCGATCAACATGAGACCTGCAGGCTCTACCTTAAAACCCCAACTGCCGCGACTAAATGCTTCAGTGCAGGCGGCTCCAACAATCGCACCAAAAGTTCCCCCCATAGAGATCATGCCAAATAGCCGCTTGCCCTGGTCTTCATTAAATACATCCGTCATCAAACTCCAGAACACAGAGACGACAAATAAATTAAATACACTTAGCCAGATATAAAAGGCATACGCAAGTGTGCTGCTTCCACTTTCAGGCGCGAGCCAAAAGAACAAAAGAAAAATGCCCAAATTTGCCGAGAAAAAATGCGTCACGATAGGAATAAACCTTCGTCGTGACATACGTGAAACCAAGGCAGAATAAAGCGGATTGGCCAGCAACATAATCAGCATCGTGCCCGTCATTAACCAGGGCAATTTATCAGCACCTTTAGCGATTCCCATAGCCTCACGAACCGGACGCAAAAGATAGAAACTCAGCAGTAAAAAAAAGAAATAGGCCGCGGCCCAGATTAAGGCACGTCCCTCCTTTGGCTGTATCATGATCAGGCGCTGCAGAACCGTTTTTTGCGCGGGATCAAATGGTGCTAGGTGTTTCATATGTGTTCCTTAACTATTCGTTTCTTGCGTGGAAAAAGCCAGCATCAAACGTTCGTTTTTCCGCTTCGTTTTTAAGATTGCACTTACACTTTCGTGCCTATCTCATGAATCGATTTTGAGTCAAAAATATTGATGTCATGCGGAAAAATATGACTTCAAGTTTGATCAAGAATAAGCCTCGTTGACAGCGATGAGACATTCAAATTTATCGGAAAGTTTGACTTAAGCTTAGCCGTCAAGTTCAGGGAATTTTCCGCGAATATTTCACCATTATTCAGATATAATCCTCATTAAAATCGGTAAATAAATAAATTTGCCGCTGTTTTATAGATCGCACTTTTCACAGAATTGCTTTCTTGTTTTACGTCATTTTTAATTTAACAAGGCGACTTTAAGCACTTAATTTCATAACGAAATTATTCGATTTTTTTATCGCTATTGAGGAAGGAACAAGTGAACTATGCTGGACAAAATAGACCGCCAACTTATCGAGTTATTGCGGCAAGATGCCCGATTAAGTTACCGTGATTTAGGCGAGCAAGTTTCCTTAAGCGCCAACACGGTCGCCGATCGGGTTCGCCGCTTAGTAAATGAAAATATCTTGTTGGGTTTTTCTGCAAAAGTGAATTTCGCTGCGTTAGATCTGAACGTGCAGGCGGTGATTGATGTGAAAATGTTGCCTACGACCAGTGCTGCTTTTTTTGAATCGGCAATTGCTTCGATTCCTGGTGTTGTGGAAGCGACCTTGACGACGGGCAGTTACGACTATATTTTGCGCGTCGTTTGCGCTGAACATGCTGACTTGGTGACTTTGATAGAAGCACTACGTTCCCGTGCTGGTGTACAAGATACACACAGCCGCGTCGTCCTTCGCCAAGTTAACCTTAATGCGCCGCTCACTTAAAACTTTAACTCGGGGCACTCACTTAACTTGATTTGAATGCGCTATGTTGACACTAAATTGACAAACTAAAAATCTTCTATTCTGCGACGATTTATTCTGCTGCCTCATCATCGTGCACACGCTTTTTCATTAAATTGAATCGAATCGAAAAAGCGTGTGACTAAATCTGATCAACCCTAATCAAATCAACTCGCCTTTAGGCTTATTTAAATTCGCTCTTCTCTTCCTTTTTTTCTTCTTTCTTCAGTGGTGTATTGTAGTCAATCATCATATTGCCCTGCGCCGGATTCATTTTGAATAACTCTAAACGCGACTTAGTAATTTTACGTGGCCAAGTATTGTTATTGAGGTCAATATCAGCCGTTTCTAAGTTG
>JAYVHZ010000301.1:0-6342 GCA_043770645.1 Undibacterium sp.
TTCGGATGGCATGTATCGCAGCCTGAAAGCAGGCAAACGCGTGACTTTGACCGACGACGGTTTATTTTCAGATGGCACTGCTGTCAAACTAGTTGGTGAAGAAACTTTCCGTTTGGCGAAACAGTATGTCGACGAAGTGATACTGGTCAATACCGACGAAGTTTGCGCTGCAATTAAAGATGTATTTCAAGATACGCGCAGTATTTTAGAGCCTGCTGGCGCGCTCGCCGTTGCTGGTTGTAAGGCTTATATTGAACGTGCCAAGGCTAACAAAAAACCGCTGAAAAATGAAACCATGGTGACGATTGCCTGTGGTGCGAATATGAATTTCGACCGTCTGCGTTTTGTCGCAGAGCGTGCCGAAGTTGGTGAATCACGCGAGGCAGTTTTTGCGGTCACTATCCCAGAAATCCAAGGCAGTTTCAAACGTTTTTGCGAACTCGTTGGTCCGCGCAATGTCACTGAATTTAACTACCGTATCAGTGATAAAGAGGAAGCGCATATTTTCGTCGGCGTGCAAGTCACCAATCGAGAAGAGTCCAGCAAAATTGCCAAGAATTTTGTTAAACACGGCTTCCCGACTTTGGATTTAACTGATGACGAATTAGCTAAACTCCATATCCGACATCTTGTCGGCGGCAAGAGTGAGTTGGCAGAAAACGAATTGCTGTATCGCTTTGAATTTCCAGAACGCCCGGGCGCTTTAATGCGTTTTTTGAATAGCATGGCACCGAACTGGAATATCAGTCTATTCCACTATCGCAATCATGGTGCGGACTATGGCCGTACGCTGGTAGGCTTGCAAGTACCGAAAAAAGAAATGAAGGCGTTCAAAGAATTTTTGAATGGCCTTGGATATCGCTATTGGGATGAAAGCGATAATCCAGTTTATAAACTTTTCCTGGGATAAGTCCTTGGATGCTGGATAGGACAAATCATCTATTAAGTTCGGAAATGTAGGGCGTGTGAAACCCGCGCCGCCAGGTCTTCTAGCATCTGAGCAGCGCGGGTTTCACCCTCTCTACATCAATTCGTTAACTTGATGGCTTAATGTTCACCCTCCAGCTTACATTTTTAATTGAAACAAAACACACCATGAGTACTTCCAGCAATTCACCTGAACAATCACAACTCGGCAAAACTTCTGCGTATCAAACGCAATATGATCCTAGTTTGATTTTCCCGATTCCCCGCGCTGAAAAACGGGCTGAAATTGGTCTCAAAATCGTCGATGGCAAAGCGATCAATTTGCCATTTTTTGGGATGGATTTTTGGAACGCCTATGAGGTCTCATGGCTTAATCTACGTGGCAAACCACAGGTTGCTATCGTTACGGTATTCGCACCAGCTGACTCGCCAAATATCATTGAATCAAAATCGTTCAAGCTGTATTTGAACTCGTTTAATCAAACGAAATTAGCTGGCACTGACGCTCTGTTGAGTTTATTGCAAACCGACTTATCCCATGGTTTCGGCGCACCTGTACAAGTGAGCATTACACCGCAAGAAAAATTCGGTAAAGAAGCGTTTCAAGAATTTGATGGCTTATTACTTGATAGACTCGATATCGAAGTCGATCAATATTCACCGATGCCAGAAATATTGCGTGCGGATCACAGCCAATCTGCGGTCGAGGAAACATTTGTTTCTCACCTGCTCAAATCTAACTGTCTAGTAACGGGCCAACCGGATTGGGCCAGCGTTCAAATCACATATATCGGCGCACCAATTGATCAAGAAACACTCTTGCGTTATTTGATCGGCTTTAGAAACCATAACGAATTTCATGAGCAATGTGTAGAACGCATTTTTTGCGACATCATGCAGCATTGCAAACCGCAGAAACTTTCCGTTTATGCACGCTACACCCGCCGAGGTGGACTCGATATCAATCCTTGGCGAACCAATTTCTCGACGGGGAAAATGCCTTCCAATTTGCGCAATGCGCGGCAATAGTTTTGACAAAGTATCCTTTTTCTATAGCCGATCAAGTGTGCGTTACAACAAAGTGAAGTGATTTTTTGTGTCTATGCTGTAAAAAGTCCTCCTCCTTGCAGCGTGTGCAGATACAATTTGAAGCTTGCCGCTGCTGTTCGCATCGAGTACATTTACTTGTTTTTTTATTTAGCTTATTCGCGTCGCTCATCGCTTAGTTGTTTTGTTTCTCTACACAAATTATTGGCCTTATGTATTCCGTTAACTGGCAAATGCTCTTAGAGCAACACGCGCAAGATGCAGTCATTGTTTTAGTGGATGGAACCATAGTCCATGCTAATCAGCAGGGTATTCATTTACTAAGCGCGAAAAGTCTGAACGAAATATCTGGGCTGCGTTGGAATGCATTCTTAGAATTTAGCCATCCAAACCAGGTAAAAACGCATTTACAGGCTGGCAGCAGTTTGCTTCCCGTTGCAATCGCTGAATTTTGCCAACTCAAAACGCGTCAAGCACAAATTTTAGACGTAGAAATTCGCTTGCATAGTTTTCCAGTGCTTAGAAACACAGCGTACGTTCTACGTTTGCGCAATTTACAAGCGCAGCCAATTGCCAAATCGTTTCACGTCCAAAGAAATTCATCAGGCTTACCTCAAAATAGCTTAAGTCATGAAGCCTTGCATCATGAAAAAGAAATCTTGGAGATGATTGCGCTAGACAATCCATTGACGCAAATTTTGCAAGATGTCTGTGACCGCATGGAGCGTTTGCTGGACAATGGTTCTATCTGTACCGTTATGCTGTTCGATCAGGAGACACAAAAACTCCGATTGGCCGCCGCACCAAGTATGGACCCGGAATTTCACAATGAGATGGATCATGTAGAAATCGCTTTAGGCCAATGGTCATGTGGGGTAGCCTTACAGTCCGCCAAGATCAAAATCATCGACAATATTCAAGACAGCGAACTATGGCATTCGAATCGCCAAATACCAATGCAGTACGGGATGCTCTCTTGCTGGTCCGTACCGATTAAGACGGCTTTCAATACTTTGTTGGGAACGGTGGATTTATATCATCGCCAACAAAGACGCCCTAGCGATGATGAACAAACGTTGATCATGGACGCAATGCATGTCATTGCCTTAGCCATCGATAAAAAGAATATGGAACATAGCTTAGCGACCAGCGAAGATCGCTATCGTTCCGTGGTAAATAATTTGACCGAAGGGATTATGGTGGTTGCACCAGGCGGGAAAATTCTCACCTGCAATCCTAGTGCGCAACGAATTTTAAAGATTCAGGACATCGATACCACAGGTCGCCGCCATCGTTATTTCAAACGTATTTTCCGTGAAGATGGCAGCGAAATTCGAATTGGTGACGATCCAGCATCGATCGTTTTAAGAAACGGTGATGCCATTTCCAATCTATCAATAGGCATGCAACTGCATGACAATTCAACGGTTTGGTTATTGGTAAATGTGCAGCCGATTCATCATTCCCGTAGCGCCAATAAAACCGAAGCCGTATTAATCTCGTTTACTGACACCACAGAAGTTAGAGAAACTGAACGCCAACTTCAATACATCGCAACCCATGATGCCTTAACCGGCTTGCCGAATCGCCACCAATTGCAACAACGTCTCGCATATGCGCTATCGCATGCCTATGAGCAAAAAGTCGCGGTCATCTTCTTGGATCTGGATCATTTTAAAAACGTCAACGATACTGCTGGTCATGCAGCTGGTGACGGTCTGTTGTGCGATGTTGCCAAACGTCTTAGTTCATGTATTCGCGCGACCGATATGCTTGCCCGCCTTGGTGGTGACGAATTCGTGATCGTGGTCGAAGAATTTGAAACTGCGCAACATCTAAAAGAATTGGCCGATCGTATTTTGACAAAAATGCGCGAGCCATTTGTGATCGACCAACACCAATATCATCTTGGAACATCGATTGGTATCAGCGTGTTTCCTCATGACGGTACTGATGGCCCAACTTTGTTACGCTGCGCCGATTCAGCGATGTATTTGGCCAAAGAACTAGGACGCAACAACTATCAATTCTTCACTTCGGATTTAATGATACGGGCACAGCATCGCTACACCTTAGAAAGAAATTTGCGTCGTGCCTTGGTAGATGATGAGTTCATCTTGTATTACCAAGCTAAGTTGAGTCTGAGCGATGGCAGTATTGTGGGTGCCGAAGCCTTAATTCGCTGGCAGATGCCAGAAATGGGCTTGGTCGCACCGAATGAATTTATCCCATTTGCCGAAGAAATCGGTTTGATTGTTCCGATGGGGCGCTGGGTATTAAGTAAGGCATGTGAACAAGCGCAAAAATGGCGGCAAGAGTTTGGAATAGACTTCAAAATCAGTGTAAATATCTCTCCAAAGCAGTTCCAAGATCCGAAGTTGCCACAATTTATTTTAGAAGTTTTACTGGCCTCAGGTTTACCGGCACACGCGCTACAATTAGAAATTACCGAAGGCTTATTAATGGTGGAAGCCGAGCACTTGAGCTTGGTGTTTGATGCCATCAAGACCTTAGGTATCAGCATTTCATTGGACGATTTTGGCACCGGCTTCTCCTCTCTATCTTATTTACAACGCTTCCCTATCGACAATCTGAAAATTGATCGCTCCTTCATTCACGAAATTCCTGAGAATCAAGATTCCGTGGTGCTCACTAAGGCAATTATTGCGATGTCTAGCGCTCTTGGTATGAGTGTCACCGCTGAAGGTGTTGAAAATATCGAACAACTGGACTTTTTGAAAGGTGCTGGTTGCGATGAAATTCAAGGTTTTTATTTCAGCAAACCAATTTCTGTAGAGCAGTTTTCTCAACTACTTAGTCAGCACAAATCCAGTGCTGACTAAGTCGTAAGTGCGAGTAATAATTTAACCTTAGTGAAATTAGCTTAGTACCGAAAAGAAGCCTATAATCGCGCTCTAAGATCGACAGCAACGAGATATTCACGGCTGATTTAGCCCAAATAGAACAAGAACTTCACGTCAACAAGCACAGGCCTTTTCCGCCATATGACAAATATCGCAAAAATTCTGCCCCAAGAAAATGTTTTATTAGATTTAGATGTATCGAGTAAAAAACGGGCATTTGAACAAGCAGGTTTGCTGTTTGAAAACAATTGCAGCATCGCCCGCTCCACGGTTTCCGAAAATCTATTTGCCCGAGAGCGTCTTGGCTCCACTGGTTTAGGGCACGGTGTCGCCGTTCCGCACGGTCGCATCAAAGGTTTAAAACATCCTATCGCTGCCTTTGTTCGTCTGCAAGAAGCGATACCATTTGAGTCGCCCGATGGCCAAGCCGTAAGTCTGCTGATATTTTTATTAATGCCTGACAATGTCACCCAACAACATCTGGAAATTCTCTCAGAGATTGCCGAGATGCTGTCGGACGATACATTCCGTGCAGCTCTAGAAGTCGAACAAGATGCTAGTAAGGTCTATCAGCGCATCACTACTTGGGAACCTAAAGGCATTTAATTCATATTCTATCGTCTGATGACTCGCGCATGAAGTGAGAAGTCGTCGAAGTCTTTCTGGCCTGACTCTATTCTTGATTTATCCCTGATTTGCACCGGAAATATTCTATGCCACTGACGACCGATTTAACCATACAGAAGATTTTTGATGACAATCGCGATACCCTGCAATTGGGTTGGTTCGCTGGATTTTCTGGTGGTGATAAACAAATCACGGATGATGCCACCGCATCTTCAGATCAAGTTGGCCATCTCAATTTGATTCATCCTGGCCGAATTCAAGTTCTCGGTCATCAAGAAATCAATTACTTCCACCGTCTGTCCCCAGGTTCGCGGGCGAATTTGATCAGAGAATTGGTTGCAGGCCACCCGCCAGCGCTCATCGTTGCTCAAGGTTTAGAGTCGCCACAAACCTTCTTGAGTGTCTGTGACGATAATAATATTCCACTTTTTTCTACACCTCTACCCGCTGCACAAGTCATCGACTATTTACGTGTGTACTTGTCGAAGAAACTGGCGCCACAAGTGACTATGCATGGCGTGTTTATGGATGTGCTTGGCGTCGGCGTATTGATCACTGGCGAATCCGGTTTAGGCAAGAGCGAGCTTGGTTTGGAATTAATTTCGCGTAGTCACGGTCTGGTGGCGGATGATGCGGTCGAATTTTCACGCATCGCACCAAATATGATAGAGGGTCGCTGCCCACCGATTTTGCAAAATCTATTAGAAGTTCGTGGTCTCGGTCTGCTCGATATCAAAGCGATTTTTGGTGAAACAGCAGTGCGTCGTAAAATGCGCTTAAAACTGATCGTGCATTTGGTTCGGCGTAGCACATTGGAAGAAAATTACGAGCGCTTGCCGATTGATTCACAATCAGAAGATGTACTCGGACTTCAAAT
>JAYVHZ010000302.1:0-1539 GCA_043770645.1 Undibacterium sp.
CGTAGCGGTGTTGCCATCGACATTGATGGTTGGTGCGTCGATGTTAATGGCGATTTTTCCCTTGCCTTCAATTCTCGAACGGCGTTCCTCCATCCAAGATTTTCTTGATTCTCCATTGGGCGTTTGGAAATCTTTTGCATAGTGAGCTAAATATGCTTTGGTATTTTTGGCACTCCAGACATTGATCCAGCGTTTGATGGCCTGTGCGATTTCAGCTTGAGCTGCTGCATTCGATTTTATTGTACTAGACCTGGATGACGATGTTGCTTCAATCACAGTCTTGCCCACTGTCTTCGGAACTTTCAATACTACTTCTGGCTTCTTAACCTCTTTAGGCACTTCTTTTAGCGTGTTTTTTGCAATTTCACGCATGGAATCTGGCTCTAAACGAGTGCCGGCGATTTGATTTGTGTCTTCGTAAATAATCCGCCATTGGCCTGCTTCTTTGGCCCAATACTGGCGTCGCTTACTTGTGTTAATGCCTCGATTCGTTTGTATATCCAATACGAAATTGCTAACGATGATTTCTTCACTCCCAGGATATTTGAACTGTGAAACATCGCGTAACTTTAATGTACTGCCGAGCTTGTTGAAAAATGGAGCTTGTTTTGCAAACCACGCAGAGGCAGTTTCATTTGCTGCGCTTTTGAAATGTTGACTGTACAAAGATAGTGCATTACTGGGGTTGGATGATGCTAGATTTTGTTGCCAAGCATCGATTAATTTTCGCGCATTTTGTCGTTCAATAGTCCAATTCGCACGAGAGATGAATTCAAGCTTATCGCTGATGATGACAGGCGTCTTGGCAATGTCGACGGTACCAGCTATTTTTAAGAAATCTGGGTTTGAAAGCACAATGCATCCGTCTGAGGCGAGCGGAGCGCGACTATAGTTGGTGGAGGGAACACCATGCAACCAAATACCTGAACCACCTCGTCCCTTTAATTTATCCCATTCATTTGGGTAGTTGATAGGCAATGCACCTGGCCCATAAAAATCCGGTAATTTTGCACCTGGCAACCTATTTGTGATGTAGTACACGCCAAGTGGTGTGCGTTGATCACCCTCCTTAAATTTGTCCATGCCAAGTTTCCCCTGGCTGACGTAATAGTCGCTCAATAGAGTCGGAATGCCACCTATATTTTCATATAAATAAATTCGCGCACGTCTTGCATCCATAACGAGTGAATATCGTTGCTCTTCACTCATTTGCAATATGACATTTGGGACCAGATCTTTATTTGGTCGTTCTTTGATCGCACGAAGACGCGCTATAGCCTCTTCATTCAAATCCTTCAATTTATCATTGGGAGCATTATTTGCAGCGCCAAAGCGAGTGACAGGGCGTGTTCTCATCGCGATCAGATCGCCCCGAATCAAATGCGCTAAATGAAAATTGGGATAGGCAAGCAAGAGTTCATCAACCTTGGTTTGCGCCTTATCTAACTCATTATTTGCAAGAAACTTGTAGGTTTCAATTAACAATAGATCAGGATTTGGACTCGGTTTATCTATCTGAGTCGGAATTTTAACGGGCGG
>JAYVHZ010000303.1:0-2264 GCA_043770645.1 Undibacterium sp.
CAGCAAATAGGCGTTTTAATTTTTCAAACGGATAAGCTTGTAATTTTTGTAAATTGGGATTCACGGAGAAATTCACTTAAAAATACGGAGAAAGTAAGATTTAAAATTAAAACGACAACGATGCGACAAGGCAATTAAGAATTTCAAGTTTTGAACGATGGATGCCTATACATTTTTTTTATTATTCTGATTGCTATAGGTACGTATTATAGCCGCGCTTGGCATGCCCAAAGCGGGCAAGTTCAAGGAAGTTTTGCTCTTCCCTCACGTAAAGTGCCAAGACAGAAGTTTTTTAGCATGACCTGATTGCCAAAATCTGCAAAACTAGGCCGTCAGAATGTTATGATGCGCGGTCTTACTTGTTTGCTTACTTGTTCGAGTAATAAGCCGAGCAATAGGTATATTGTCAACTATTATTGCGTTTTTTGTAAAGATAAAGGGCCTGTTGATAGTGTGTCAAAAGCGGAGTGAATTTGTGTATCTTGGTCTAAAAATCGATAAATAAAAATAACGTGCGCTTAACTTCTATTAAATTAGCTGGATTTAAATCCTTCGTCGATCCCACTCATTTTCAAGTTCCAGGCCAGTTGGTCGGTGTAGTCGGTCCAAACGGCTGCGGCAAATCGAATATTATCGATGCCGTGCGCTGGGTCTTGGGCGAATCTAAAGCGTCTGAATTGCGTGGAGAATCCATGCAAGACGTTATTTTTAATGGCTCTACCCATCGTAAGCCTGCCGGACGCTCTTCGGTCGAACTGATTTTTGATAACAGTCTAGGTAAAGCCGCCGGACAGTGGAGTCAATACGCCGAGATTGCCGTCAAACGTACTTTAACGCGGGATGGTACCTCGACCTACTACATCAATGGTCAGCCAGTGCGCCGGCGGGATATTCAAGATATTTTCTTAGGTACTGGTCTGGGGCCGCGCGCATACGCGATTATTGGTCAGGGTATGATTTCTCGGATCATTGAATCACGCCCCGAAGAGCTGCGCGTGTTTTTGGAAGAGGCTGCAGGCGTGTCACGCTACAAAGAACGTCGCCGCGAAACCGAAAATCGAATTCACGATACCCATGAGAATCTTGTGCGGGTCGAAGATATTTTGCGTGAGTTAAACAATAATTTAGAAAAACTCGAAGCGCAGGCTGTTGTCGCCAATAAATACCATTCTTTACAAGCTGATCAGGAAGAGAAACAAAAATTACTGTGGATGTTGCGTAAGCGCGAAGCGGCGACTGAACAGAAAAAGCATTTTGCTGAAATTGAAAAATGCCAACTTGATCTGGAAGAGCAAACCGCTAAGCTTCGTCACGTCGAGTTAGAGCTTGATCAAATGCGGCAGGCCCACTATGCAGTTGGCGACAAAATGCATCAGGCGCAGGGAAACTTGTATCAAACTAATGCGGAAATTGGCAGTTTAGAAGCACAGATTAAATTTGTCATCGAATCACGTGCGCGCTTGCAAGCTCAATTACATTCTCTGGCCGCCCAACGCGATCAATGGCAGCGCCAAGGTCAACAATTTCAAGATGATTTGTCCGATGCCGAAATGCATGTCGAAGAATTGGCGATGCGCAGTGAGCAAGCGCAAGAAACAGTAGCGCAGCAGAACGAAAGAATTCCGGCGTTAGAGCAAGTCTGGCGTGATGCGCAACTCAAATCGACCGAGTCGCGTGCCAAAATCATGCAGATGCAACAGCAGATAGAACTCGAATCTGCACATCAACGCAATGCATCGAATATTCTTAACACCTTGGCGGTACGTCGCGAACGCTTGAATCAAGAAAAGCAAGGTCTGGTCATGCCGGATTCTTCGCATTTGCAAAATCTGGCGCTGCAGCTCGAAGAAAAAAAGCAGATGCTAGAAGAAACGACCATGCAATTAGAGGAAGCGCAAGAGCGTTTGCCACAGTTGGAAGAGGAGCGTCGTGCTGCGCAAGAGCAAGTCAATAAAGATACAACGCAATCGGCTCAACTCGATGCACGCTTGGCGGCTTTGAAATCCTTGCAAGAAAAAGTCGAAAGCCAAGGCAAAGTTCAACCGTGGTTGGCGAAGCATGAATTAGAAAAATTGCCGAAGTTATGGCAAAAAGTACAAATAGAAAACGGCTGGCAGACGGCATTAGAATCCATCCTGCGTGAACGCACTTCCGCACTGGAAATGTCGAATTTGGAATGGGCAAAAGCCTTTTTCAATGATGCACCACCAGCGAAATTGGCACTGTATGCGCCGCAAGTGATCGCACCAGTAGCAATGGTAGAA
>JAYVHZ010000304.1:0-5966 GCA_043770645.1 Undibacterium sp.
GAAACGACGACCCAGCTCAACAGATTCAACTGGCTCTTCAATATATTCATCGACTTCGATATCAGCGTATTGCTCAACTGCTTCGAAATGCAAAATTTCTTGATCTGGCAATTGCAAGCCAGCTTCGTCAGCCACCACGTGCCAACGACGGAATGTACGATATTCACCAGTATCACGGTCGATTTCTACACGAATATCGACTTCACCTTCATAACGCTTTTTGGTAGCCGTGGCCAAAGCATGTTCCAATGCGCCAAAAACGATATCTTCATCAACGTTTTTTTCACGCGCCAGCACATCAACCAATAATAAAACTTCGCGACTCATGCTTTGCGACTCCTAAAATCCACTTGCGGCACTAAGCGTGCCTTATCTAAATCAGCGAGCGTAAACTCAAGCATCGCTGCGCCATCTTTTGTTTCAAATTCGAGCTTCAGAGTTTCCCCTTCCGGCTCATGCAATACACCTTCGAAGCTCTTACGATTAGCCATGCTTGGCATAGGCAATCGCAATTTAACACTGGCTTTTTCGCCGACAAAACGGACGAAATCAGCCAACTTCTTCAAAGGTCGATCTAAGCCCGGAGACGAAATCTCTAAGCGTTCGTAAGCAACTTCTTCCACAGTCAATACGTGTGACAATTGATGACTGACTTTCGCGCAATCCTCTACTGTGATATGACCTTTTTCCTCGACATCTTCTGGCAAAAGATCGATATACACACGAAACAAACCGCGCTCTGCCCGCTCAAAGTCGACCAGATCATAGCCTGTCCCATTGACAGTCTTTTCAATTAATTCCAACAATTGCAAGACAATTCTCCGATAAACACAGATCTCGATTTTGCAGCAAATAAACTTAAGTTGAATTAACTCAAATTCACGCCAAAAAAACGATTCGCCAAAAAAAAATGGGCACTAGCCCATCTTCTTAGCGCCTTAAACAGTTTTGAAATTAATCAAAAACCAACTCAAGGAAAAATCTGCTAACTACAAGATTATAAACGATTAATTACTCAATCGCAATCAGAAGTCGGTGAAAAACAGAGCATGAGCAACATCTTTCACCCACTTCTAGGCATTTAGTTTTTAAGTCCCGCGACGACGACGTGCTGCAATCGCTTGACCAATCGCTGGACCGCTGCCACGCTCGGTTGGACCACGACGATTTTGATCACGACTTGGATAACCTAAGGCAGTTTGCAAAGGATCTGGCTGACGACTACGCGGCTTTCCACCATTTGCATTCGGCTTAGCGACCTTAGAACCACCTGGCGTACCAGCGTAACCAACAGTACCAGAGCCGCGCGCCGGACGACCATTCTGAGGATTGGCAAAACCACCACGCACTGTAGGCTCAAAACTTCTTTGTACTGGCGCATCAAATGGATTCACATTACGCGGCACTTTACCACCTTGCACGCGATTACCGTTTGGCTTGCCCATGGGCTTATCGGCTTTTTCACCAGCAACCTTTTCCAAACCACTAACTTTGAGCAAGCTACGTACTGCATCTTCGCCCAATTCATCCCAACGTCCGCGCTTCAAGCCTGAAGGCAAAGTCATCACGCCGTAGCGCGTACGAATCAAACGCGATACGGTCAAACCGACCGCCTCAAACATACGGCGCACTTCACGGTTACGGCCTTCACCGATGATCACGCGATACCACTTATTCACGCCCTCGCCACCGCCATCAGAAATTTTGGAGAATTGCGCCAAACCATCTTCCAGTTCCACGCCAGCCAACAGTTTTTGACGCATGCCTTCTTCCAGATCACCCAAAGTGCGCACGGCGTATTCACGCTCAATGCCGTAACGTGGGTGCATCAGACGGTTCGCCAAATCACCCGAAGTTGTGAAAAGTAACAAACCTTCCGTGTTGTAATCGAGACGACCCACCGCCAACCATTTACCGACCTTCATTTGCGGCAAACTATCAAACACGGAGGCGCGACCTTCTGGATCACTAGTACTAACGATTTCACCGGCAGGCTTATGATAAATCAGCACGCGTGGCGGCTTCTTACTAACTTTACGCTGAATTAGCTTTCCATTAATACGCACTTGATCTTGCGGCAAAATACGCTGACCGATATGCGCTGGCTCACCATTCACCGAGACACGACCAGCAATAATCAACTCTTCCATATCACGACGAGAACCCAGACCTGCTTCCGCCAAGACTTTATGTAATTTTGGCGCGTCATCATCAGCCGTTAAATCACGGCGCGGTTTTTTATTTTTGTCGTTACGTGAATGCTGCGCATCATCTGCTGCGTCGTACGCATCGGAAGTCACGAATGAAAACACATCATCTGCCTCCGGTACGGCACCACGAATATTTTGCTGACCTGGACGACGCTGGTTATTTTGGTTGCGCTGCTCGCCAGTGCGATTTTGCACGCCCTGCCCAGGTCTTGCCTGTTGACGATTACGTTGCTGACCATCACGTGACTGACCATCGCGCGGCTTTGCATTCCGTGAATTATTTCTATCACCTTGTGGACGACGTGACCGCTCAGCATTCTCTTCAACACCAACTTGATTCGTCAATTCCAACTGAGGGGCATTTTGCTGCTCCGCACTCACTTCACGCGACTCAACTTGACGCGGCGCACGTGGTTGACGTGGCGGACGTTCTTGGCGCTGTGCTCTAGCAAGAGGCGCAGACTGCTCTGCAAAAGCTGGCGTTTGAGCTACCACCTCGACACTGACAACTTCCGGCTTCAATCTAGGTTTGCGCGGAGCACGTGGCGCTTTAGCAGCTGGCGCATCCTCACTCACGACATTTGTAGCACCGGCAATTACATCATCGGACTTAGCGACTTTGGGACGTGCAACACGTTTTGCACGAGGACGCGGCGCATCGGTTTCAGCACCAGGATTTTGCTGGCTGGAAGTATCGTCTGGATTATTTGTGTTCATTATCTGATTCTGGTTTGAAAGGTGTTAGAGCTTCAGCATCTGCTTCCACTACTTCATCTATATTCGTATCAGCCATCATTGCAACATCATCCAAGATCACATCACTGGCTGCTTCATTTTCTAGAGCATCTGCTGCTTGATCTTCCGTTGCAACATCACTCGATACTTCTTGCGCACTTATTTGCGCATCTACTTTAATTTCATCTTCAACTATGTCAATCGCATTATTTTCAACCGCGATCTTAGCGGCAAGCTCTTCAGAGGCATCAGACTCAGGCTCAGTTTGAGCTTCGTCATTAGCAAGAGGCTCATCACAAGCCAAATCAACACTCACCGAAGGAGTATCAGCAACTTCCACCAAAGCCTCAATCCCGTCGAACATATTCAATTCTGGAGAGTCATCTTTAGAAGGAAGCGCATCTTCTGCATCTTCCTGACCAATTTGCTGCAAAGGCGGCAATTGATCGAGTGACGCCAAACCCAAGTCACCCAAAAATTGTTTGGTCGTAGCAAACAAAGCGGGACGCCCGGGCACCTCTCGATGACCAATAGTTTCTATCCAACCACGGTCTTCAAGCGTCTTTACCATCTGCGAGGCCACTGCAACGCCGCGTATTTCTTCGATATCACCACGCGTCACTGGCTGGCGATAAGCAATGATCGCCAACGTTTCCAAAGTCGCACGCGAATATTTGGGCGGCTTTTCTGGATTCAAACGATCGATGAAAGCGCGCATCTCAGGTCGACTTTGAAAGCGCCAACCGTTCGATAAGGAAACCAACATAATTCCTTTATCCGACCAATCTTGACGCACTTCTTCCAGCATTAATTTAATCGTATCAGCACCGACCAGATCTTCTTGATCACTACTATCGACAAACAATTTTTTCATTGTATGAATGGTCAGCGGCTCATGTGCGCATAACAATGCGGTTTCGAGTACACGCTTGGCATCTGCAGTATTCATGCAAACTCTTTAGCTAACAGGTTGTGTTGATCTTAAGAAGTATTCAGTGAAGCACTCGGGATAATTAATATCCCAACCAGTCTAGTCTTGTAGGACATTGCGCAGCACGATTGATCGATGTGCGCCTGGTGGATCAGTCTGCAGCCAACTTATTAGCGATTCGCCAAAAATAAAAGTCAGTCAAAACAGTCGATCAATTTAGTAGATGCCCGATTGTAGTCTAGAAACACGTTCCAAACACAAACCAATCAAAAAAATTCGTCAGCCTAACGAAAAAGCCACGATGAAACGTGGCTTTATTCTTAAAACTGGTTGCGGGGGCAGGATTTGAACCTACGACCTTCGGGTTATGAGACCGCCAGATAGCCCTGCAAAAAATAAAAAAACCAACAAAATCAAGGACTTCTATACCCTGAGTTACTCCATTATACCTCACTTTACCGCTTTGAGTGCAGCAAATTTGCAGCAGATTTTAAGCACGAAAGTAATTATAGGTAACTACAAATATCAGGTGACTACACTAGTGGCAGTCATGTGATTGCATACGTGAGTCGCTCAAAATGGAACAACTATACAGCCCAGAAACTCTTGCAAAACTACTCGGAATCGCCGAACAAACAATTTACAACAGACACTCGACAGGAGGTGACTTGCCAGTCTCGGTGAAAATTGGTCGCCTACTTCGCTTTCGTCCCTCTGACGTTATGACTTGGTTGGATCAGAAACAATTAATGCAGCGCTCACCGCCACCCATTGCTAGCAATACAAAACGCCGCCGCGGTCGTCCATCTAAGAAGGAGGAAATCGCTGCACGTCGACTTCAACATTGAGCATTACCATTCGTCGGTACTTTAGAAACAAGAATTAATAAACCAATTTTTGGCGAATACTTTTATGAAGAGATTTGTCGCAAAGTAGCATTTTAATTTTGCTTAGCTTTGATAGAGTTAGAATTTGTGCAAAACAAATGCTGACGATGTATTGTTTACTTCGTCCGATATTCATCGTCGGCTTCACGTCTGAATACCCCGATAACACAAAAGATCATTAGCACTATCTTAGTAGAAAACAAAACCGGGCCTAGTTGAATGACGTCCCAAATAAACTCACCCAAAAGAAAGGCAGTGATTAATATTCACTTTACTCAGTCGCGATCGGAGTCGACATTTGTTCAAATGCAGTCAAAGCATCGGCTGCGTACATCAATGATGGTCCACCACCCATATAAACGGTCATTCCCAGCATTTCCTCAAATTCAGCGCGACTGACGCCTAGTTTGATTAGAGCTTGCACATGAAAACCGATACAGCCATCACAATGGGCTGCAATTCCCAGTGCGAGTGCGATTAGTTCCTTCGTCTTTTTATCCAAAGCACCATCTTTGCTTGCGGCTTGTGCCAGCATCGAGAAGGCCTTCATGACATCTGGCGTATCTGTCCGCAATGTCGCTAATGATGCGGAAATTGACTTTGTAATATCGTGATAATTCTTATTCATAAATTACTCTTTGATCGATGTTGATGGCGACATTATGTCCCAGTAGCAATTGCAAGCAGATCGCCTTCTTAGCAGATATTGAGGCATCGCAAATTGCTCAACAATCCCATGAAAATCACTTGCAAACTCTAAACGTGGTGCCAATAGCCACCACAGTTATTTTTTCCGATAACGCGTATTCATAATAAACTCTTCAAAAAATTTCTTCGTTAAGAGCATTAATAGGAATACTAATGCGAACGATAGGCGCAGGTAGTAGCGCAAGCTGCACGAAAATAGAATTTATGATGACGCAAAGTGTTTATCTTTTCTTAGGCTTAACAAATCGCTCAATTACTTATTTTTGTTGTCCTGTCTAGGCATAGTGAGATGTCCATTTAATACCCAAAGCTTCTTCATAAGAATGAACGGATGTCGATCAATCAGTGAAGTGATTTTCCTTGAACAAGGGGAAATCTATCAAGCTTTAATCGACTCGTAACCAGCAAAATTAGATGGTGAACCCCGAGCTAAAAATGCCGTCGCGAAATACGAATAAAAATCAGTTGTAGAAATATGCGGCAACAAATAAATAT
>JAYVHZ010000305.1:0-2574 GCA_043770645.1 Undibacterium sp.
CAAACACGCAGCGACTTTATGATGGCGCAAAACAATCCAGCCGTTGGCACTTATGCCCCCTTAGAAATGAAGCAAGCCAGCGAAGCCTTGGCGGTCGCCAACGAAGCGGCGTTGAATAAGGATAGCGAACAACGGATTGATTCTTTGGCCTATCTAGCCAAACAAAAAATCGCCACAACGCAAGAAGTGGCAAAGCAAAAATCGGCAGAAGCCGACGTACAAAACAGCAGTAAACAGCGTGACCAATTGCGCCTCGATCAAAGAACACAAGAGGCAAATCAATCCAGAGCGGCAGCTGAGCAAGCTAAGATGGCCGCCGATCAAAGTAAGATGATGGCCGAACAAAGCAAGATGATGGCCGATCAAGCGAAACTGCGTGAGGAACAGTCTAAGCAAGCAACGCAAGTCGCCCAAAATGAAGCAATGGAAGCACAACGCTTGGCGCAAGAAGCGCAAATGAAAACGGCTAAATTAGAAGCGCAATTAGCGGATTTAGCAGCCAAGAAAACCGAGCGCGGAATTGTGATCACGTTTGGAGATGTTTTGTTCGACACCAATCAGTCACGCCTGTCGCCTGAAGGTATGCGGATCGCCCAAAAACTCGCTGACGTTTTGCAGCAAAATCCACAACGCATGGTGTTAGCTGAGGGCTTCACCGATAGCGTCGGTTCTGACGCGTATAACCAGGCCCTGTCACAACGCCGTAGCGATGCGGTACGCAATGCCTTACAGGGCATGGGTGTCAGCCGTGACCGTATCAATAGCCGTGGCTATGGTGAATCCTTTCCGGTTGCTGGCAATCAAACTGCGGATGAGCGTCGCTTAAATCGCCGCGTAGAAATCATTTTGTCAGATGACAGCGGCAAAATCGCTCCACGTTAATTGAGAAAGCACATTATGGCAACTAACACCAAATTAAACAGCAGCAATCAGGCTGTAACGAAAGACTTCAACCAGCTCGTTAAGGACGCACAAATGTTATTTGAAGAAGCAACAACACTTACCGGTGAAAAAGCAAACGAAGCGATCAAGCGCGGGATGGAACTTTTAGATGTGGCAAGCAAAAAGTTCCATGAAGCACAGAACAGCGTCATCGATTCGGCAAAACAAGCAAGTGACTGTACTGAGGTTTATGTCAAAGAAAACCCATGGCGCGCGATTGGCGCAGCAGCAGGGATAGGATTGATCATTGGCTTCATCGTTAGTCGTCGTAAATAATTGTCACACAAAACTAGTGACTTTTAATATTCACTTATCAACGTACTTACCCTCTCACTTTTAGGATCTATCATGACCGTTACAACTATAATTAAGAAACAAATTAAGCAGCCTGCCAGCAGCAATCTGTTGTTTGGCATCATCGCTGCCAGTCTAGCCATCGGCAGTTTGTCCGCTTGCAATAAATCGACCGAGCCCGTGGCACCAGCTGCATCGATCACCATTGGCACCGAAGTTGATGATGCCGTGTTGACGACTAAAGTCAAAACAGCGATGCTGGCCGATGAATATGTAAAGAGCTTGGACATCAAGGTCGAAACCTTTAAAGGCGACGTCATGTTGAGCGGCTTCGTCGATACGCAAGCACAAATGGATAGAAGCGTCGAAGTCGCCAAAGCAGTAATGGGCGTACGCAATGTGAATAACAAACTGAGTTTAAAAGACGGCACTCAATCCGTTGGCAATAAAATTGATGACACTGTGATTACGGCTAGTGTAAAAGCAGCGATGTTGGCTGATTCGATCATGAAGAGTCGTGAAGTCTCTGTCGTCACGATGAAAGGCGAAGTGCAATTGAGTGGTTATGTCGATAGCGAAACGCAGATGTCACATGCCACTGACGTCGCGAAAACAGTGGAAGGCGTCGTGAGCGTCGTGAACAATATGAGCGTGAAGAAGTAAGGATTTCATCCATAAGAACAGCACCCAATACGCTAATCGGTGCTGTTCCTATGTCGACCTCGATGTAGAGTGTCTGGTCTCAGTTATTGTTTATAGCCAATAGGCAAAACGCCTTGCAAACCATTGTTTTAATCGATCCAAGATGGGACGTTGCGCCCAAGTTTCCTTGCTTACTTGTGTTGATGAACGCAGATCTTCGGTAAAGGCACTTTCCATTTCCGAGCCAAACGCGGGACTAAACACGACTACATTAATTTCGCGATTGTGCAAAAAGCTACGCGTATCAATGTTGGTTGAACCTACGGTGGACCATTGACCATCAATCACTGCCGTTTTAGCATGTAACACCGCGACCTTCAGCTGAAATAGTTGTATGCCTTGATCCAACATCTCTGTGAAATACGACTTGGATGCTTGCGCTACCAAATCATTGTCATTGACACCTGGTAGTATCAGCTTGACATCGACACCGCGCTTGACCGCAGCCGCAAGTGCATCCAAAACCGCTTGATCTGGTACGAAGTAAGCGCATGTAATATGGATGCGATGTTGCGCTTGCTTGATCGCCGTTAAATACGCTTGATAAATATCTTGATTGTCATCTGGACCGCTCGCCAGCACCCGTACTAAATGCGATCCCTGATGTTGTAAAGGCGGAAAAAGATCAGCGATCGT
>JAYVHZ010000306.1:0-5652 GCA_043770645.1 Undibacterium sp.
CTGATCCTGCACAGCTGATTTTTACGCCCTTGAGCGCGCCACTATTAAAGATCCATCAGCAATTAAAGCAGACATTTGATCCAGCATCTGTTTTTAATCGCGGCAGATTGTTTTCTTAAGTTCAAACTGAATTATTCAACATGATGGCCTAATCGTATGCAAACCAAAATCAGTGAGAATTTTAGTCATACAAATGAAGGGCAAGAAGCCGAACAGATTCTGCGCCAATGCGTGCATTGCGGCATGTGTAATGCAACTTGTCCCACCTATCAATTATTAGGCGATGAACTAGATGGTCCGCGTGGACGGATTTATCTTATTAAACAAGTGTTAGAAGGTCAGCAAGCAACGCAAAAAACACAAACACATCTGGATCGATGCCTGACTTGTCGCAGTTGTGAAACGACTTGTCCTTCTGGTGTCGACTATGCGCGCTTGTTGGAAATAGGAAGAGATATTGTAGAAAAACAAGTTGGGCGTTCTTGGTCGCAAAAATTACTCCGATCCGCATTGAAAAATGGTTTGAGTAATCCACGTTTGTTTCAACATGCTTTGCAGTGGGGGCGTCGATTGAAACCCATATTGCCACAGCAGTTGCAAGAAAAAATTCCACCTGCTTCTGTGCTGTGCCAAGCTCCTAGCAATCAGTACAACCGCAAAGTCATTTTGTTGGAAGGCTGCGTGCAGGGAAGTTTGGCACCGAATATTAATGCCGCTACTAAGCGAGTATTAGATCGTTTGCAGATACAAGCGATTGTGGCGAGCCAAGCGGCGTGCTGCGGTGCTGTGCGTTTGCATTTGAGTGATGAAGCGGGAGCAAAGCTAGCAGCACGCCAAAATATTGATGCCTGGTGGCCGATTATTCAGCAGAGTTCGGAGACCGAACAGTCGGATTTGGCGATTGTCATGACCGCCTCCGGATGTGGTGTCACGGTCAAAGATTACGCAATCTTGCTGGCGCATGATCAAGCGTATGCAGAAAAAGCGAAGCGGATTAGCGCACTTACCGTGGATCTGAGTGAATATTTAGAAAGTTTGACGACAGAGCTGATCACCCTGATTGGTGGTGAGATCTCACAACGGCTTGCTTGGCATTCGCCATGTAGTTTGCAACACGGACAGCAAGTGCGTGGCAAGGTAGAAACGATACTGCGTAGTCTTGGTGTAGATGTGCGTAGCTGTGAGAACAGTCATTTGTGTTGCGGCTCTGCTGGGACTTATTCGATTCTGCAACCCGAATTAGCAAAGCAATTACGCGACAATAAAATCCTTGCCTTAGAGCGTACCCAAGCAGATGTCATTGTCAGCGCCAATATGGCGTGTCAGCAGCATTTGCAGACTGGCACAAAAATTCCGGTGAAGCATTGGATAGAAGTCATTGATCTAGCGATGTCGAACTTGCCTGGCGAGGTTTATGCACAGGATCGAAAAAAACTTGCGGTAGAAGAGATTGATGCCGTAGTTACACAAGTCGAAACGGTGGCACCGCCGACCATCAATTCAATCCCAGCTATCGAAATCGCCAAGACTAATGAAGTGGTCGCAGACGCAACTCACAAGGCGAATCCTGCTAAGAAAAAACAGACAAAGAAAAAATCAGCTAATACGGGAAAATCAAAGAAAGCGAAAACGCAATAAGTTTACCTCTGGCATAAATTGAGTCAAAAAAAATCGCCATGCTTTTAACATGGCGATTTTTTACAAATAAAACTAGCTTAAAGCCAGATTAGAAACGGTAGCCTACACCAACACCGATCAATACTGGATCAACTTTTACGGCACTTGCTTTTGCGCCAGCGATTTTGACATCGCTACGAATTTGTACTTTTTTCACATCCAGATTCAAAGACCAGTTTTTGTCGATTTCGAAATCTACACCAGCTTGGAAAGATAGACCAAAACTGCTGCTTTCCAGACTGCCTTTGCCGGCCAACAAATTTACCTTTGAGATATTGGTGTAGTTCACGCCGACGCCGAGGTAAGGATTGATACTAGCGTTCGGTGCAAAGTGGTACTGCGCAGACAATGTTGGCGGCAAATGTTTGAATGTACCAATATCGCCGCCGTCCAAATAGACATTGTGTTTTTGTGGGTAAGTCAAAATCAATTCAGCGGACACATTTGGTGAGAAGAAATAAGAAATATCGATTTCTGGAATTGTTTTCTTGCTGACTGTGATGCGGTCTGCTGCACCAACGCCACCAACCTGACCAGACTTGTTCGCTGGGTCGATATTAACGACACGTGCACGAACCAACCATGGGCTGTCTTGTGCGATTGCTTCTGCACTGATGAAACCAACTGCTGCTAAAGAGAGTGCGAGAACGAGCTTTTTCATTTTCATTTTCCTTGGTGATTAATGTAAATTTTTAACGTAAATTTTGACGCTGTTGATTCATTCGATTCAGAGATTTATTTCCTGAATCTGATGGGGGAGAGTGTAATTGCGCACTGCAGCATACGTCTTGAGCTAGATCAAATTTGCGGACAGCGCGACAAAAAATCTCAGGAGCCAGGTTTTTTTTGACCTTGGATTGATATCTATCAAGTGAAAGAAAATTGCATCGTATGGCTATAAATTACCAGCGCCGATGTTGCAGGTTTGATGCGAAGATCTAGGGTGAGTTAATCTTCAGATCAGGTAAGTTTGCTTTTTGATGGAGGCAGCGTGCGAAGTTGTTCGACAATAAAAAACGCCAGCCTTTAATGTTAAACGCTGGCGTCTTGTGTATTGTTCGATTTTCTTGGTGCGACTTCATCTCTTCCTGCTACCTCTACTACAAACTGATGCTATGAATCCGCGCTGTAAAGCCGCGCTGTAAAGCCGCGCTGTAAAGCTGCGCTATGAATTCGATTTGACTCATACTGTATCTTGGCTATTGCGCAAAGACTTTGTATTCCCATGCTTTGAGTTCAAATTTCAGGTTTTTACCTCGGGGTGCTTTTGCGTCAATATAAAAATAGGCTCAATCTGTGCGTAGATTAATTGCTATCAAGATTCTTTGAGTGAGATTTTTATGAGCTAATTCACTGGCGATTTCGCAAGCCTCTTTGAAGCAGCTATGGGCGAATTCAGTGTTCAATGTGATCTTTCCGATGCGTAGCAAACATTCCGCGATTTCTGGACGATTGCCTGATATCCTCGCTAGGCTTAGATTTTTCTTTAAGTAGTTTTCACGCTTGGCCCTGCTCTGTGCCAAGTCACGTAATTCGATCGGCAGTCGTTCTACATTGACCGAGAATTCCTCAAGCACGTCGACGATTAATAAATGTGTATAGATAGAATCGTTTCCTATTGCCATTCGATTGCAAATAAGCAGATTTAATACAAACCAATCTAAAACAGTTTGCACATGTGAGTCTGGCAGAAGTTTTTTTCTAATCGCGCGCAGCAAATTATTTCCAAAATTAAAGCTGAGTGCGTCTAATGTTCTACTGTCTCCATACAGCATGAAAGTATCGCCGATAGCCTCGAGAAACGTCGATAGAATTTCTGATAGGTGTGCTTCTTGTTCTGGGGGAGCAGCTTTTGATTGATTAAATTTCTGACCGAGATTTAGGGCGTGTACGTTCAACCATGCCGGTGGTGCTGAGTAGCTGTCATTTGCAAGTGACATCAAAGTTTTTTCTGAGTCCTGATAACGCCCCTGATCATATTGTATTTTTGCACGACACAAATGCGCTCGCGATAGTATGCTTGGTTTCACAAAACCGTCAGAGGCAGCACTGGTGATTTTTCGTAGAATGTAATGTGCTTCACGGTAGCGTGACTCTCGCTCAAGGTGATGGGCACGGCAATTCATAACGATAAACCCGGCCCATGGCGGCAATTGTTCGGCGGCGATGGTCGCCATATCTAGAAAACCAAAGGCATCGACTTGGTCAGAGTTATGTAGACGATTCAATCCCAGTGTAGCTAGTAATAATCCACGTACCCAATCCACCCAGGCCGGAGACAAACACTGTGAAAGTGTGGCTGATTCTACTTGATGTTGAACCCTTGAAGACGCCACGGTCATCGGAGTTTGTATGGCAGGTTTTTTAAATTGTAACGCAGTGCTCTCCGCGTTTAGGTGGAACGGTCCACGTGTCTTGGTGCGATATGTGACCACGCCAAGCAATCCATCATGGGCCTCTATTGCATCTATATAACGGGCAATCTGGCGTGGTGTAAGGCCGGTAAATCGTAACTGCAAATCGGCATAGCAGACAGGATTCGGGTGTTTTCCCACCAAAAAACGAAGGAAAGCAAGCAGACCTTGGCTGCGAAAAGTATATGTTTTCCCGAGATAATTGATGGACATCAAGTCCTTTGTTGATTAGCAGAAAGTAATGCACGATTGTGTCATAAGTGTCATTTTGTGTAAATGACTAGTTCCCTATATAGTTGGCTTTTTAAGATTATTTTTTAATGATTGACTTTGTTCATGAGCCAGCACTGAGTATGCCTAGATTCATTTTCTGTACAGCTATAGCTTCGAGGAGATGCAATGTTGATTAAGACGTAATTGGTCTTTTCCCAGCTGAATATTAGTGGAGAAATCGACTGTGAAGCTGGGGTGAGTCTCGTCGAGTCGTTTTGGCTAATCCACAACGATTCAATTTAAACACCTGAAGCTATTACCAATAAATAGTATTTGTCTGAGAATTGTATTATTAACGCGAAGTAATAATCGCTTATTGTTATAGATATATATTCATCAATTGAGAGAAAAAATGTCCCAGCTAAATCAAAACACGAATTCCAATTTTGTCCGCCAAATTGCCATCATTGATAAATCAATTCTTGATTGGAATACGTTGGCACTGGCAATTCCGAAAAGCATTGAGATTCTTTATTTAGACGCCGACACGGATGGTGTGCTGCAAATGGCTAGTCTTCTACATGAGCGTTCTGATCTTGATGCAATTCATATTTTTTCTCATGGCAGCGCGGGGCAGCTCTATTTAGGAAACGCTGCGCTCAACATCGATAACCTAAATCAATATCAAACTGCATTAGGTTCTATTGGTGGTTCTTTGAGACAGAATGGTGAGCTTTTTCTATATGGCAGCAATGTTGGTCAAGTAACCGCGGGTGCTGCATTAATTGAGCAGATCGCGGCAGCGACTGGGATGAATGTTGTCGGATCGATTGATGCGACAGGACCTATTTCTGGAGGAAAAAATGGGGCATTGGGAGCCGCAGTAGGCCATTTTGAAAGTACATCTTGTGATCCAAGTCTTGTGAATATGGACGGGTTGGTTCCAAGCATTCCTGCTTCTAAGCAATCGGCTTACGATCTTGCCTTTTCCTCAAAATTTGCCGGCGCACCAGCGCCTGTCAATGCCTCAACTATCATGGGTACTTCTAGCAATGACACGTTAACTGGGACTCTCGGCAACGACATAATCGATGGACTAGCAGGTAACGATTGGTTAAACGGCTATGCTGGCGATGACAGATTAGAAGGTGGTGATGGTGATGATACCCTTGAAGGAGGTGCGGGAAATGATACGCTAAATGGTGGCGATGGCTATGATGAAGTTGACTATTACACCGCTGATGGCCCAATGACGATTAACCTTGCCTCTGGCACAGCGAGCGGCGCTGGCGTAGGTGTTGATACGCTGATTTCGATAGAAACAATTTGGGGGGGGGGCTATGCCGAC
>JAYVHZ010000307.1:0-9629 GCA_043770645.1 Undibacterium sp.
TCCCCACAGGCTAGCCAGTGCTTGAGGTTCTCAATGATGGATGGACAATGGAAGAAAACAAACGACTTGGTTATGAACAACTACTGCATGAATGGATGATTATTACTGCTGATGCTTGCGTCAGTATATTTTCAAAAACCGAACCGGAGATTATTGATGCAAACCGGCCAAAATAAGCATAACTGGTCGTTCGTCTCGGACGGCTGCGGCGCCCCACAACTCGAACGTTAATTCGCCAAATTTTTCCTTAGAGGGTTTACAGACATGGGAATGATTGGATGTTTTGTTGCAGTTTCTGAAGATACACTTCGAAATCTACGTGCCGACGAAGATACGATCGAAGAATTTCTATATCCAGACGATGGAGACAGTGAGCCAGAAAATTATGTGGACGTTGATAAAGCTTGGCACGGAATTCATTACTTGCTAACCGGCGAATCTGGTGGTGGACAAGAGCCACTAAGCCTGGCGATATTTGGAGGGATAGAATTCGGACCAGAGGTTGGTATCGGACCAGCTAGATTTTTGACTTCAATTCAAGTGGCAGAGTTAGCGAAGGCACTTGATGCGATACCCGTTGAAACTTTGGCAGCAAGGTTCGATCCTAAGGATATGGAGCAAAAAGAAATTTATCCCGACGTAATTTGGGTTCGCGATAATATGGAATCACTGGAATATTTATTGGAAAATTA
This sequence comes from Undibacterium sp., assembly GCA_043770645.1. Classification (GTDB taxonomy): domain Bacteria; phylum Pseudomonadota; class Gammaproteobacteria; order Burkholderiales; family Burkholderiaceae_D; genus Undibacterium. Next base: position 693 of record JAYVHZ010000307.1, read on the forward strand.
TCAGCAGCTATTGTCTTTCTATAAGGATGCGGCGGGACGTGGCGATGCCGTTATTCAATGGATGTCGTAACGCTGAGAATTAACATGACTTTCGACAATGACGCGCAAACATGCGCCCTCTCATTGTTTACTGATTGGTGTGCGCGCCTTTCAAATCAGGCTTAAACAGCAGGTATTTCATGGCACAGGCGAGTGAGCGTGAGGATTTAATATCAGAAATTCGAATAGCTTTTCATGGCGTTTCGCGCGGCAATGGTGTGACGCTACACGAGGCACGTGCAATTGATGACTATAAATCCGAACCAGAGCGCAAGAATGCGCGCAAACTAGATAAGGATAACTCGTGGGATGAAGTGCCCGATGCTGACATTGAGCATTATTACGATGTGTTTTCATTTTTCGATGTGGAAGGCTTCAGATATTATTTGCCTGCTTATATGATCTGGGCCATTAAACACTTCGAGGTTTCCGAGTCATGTTCCAGCGACAATGTGATTTATGTACTTACACGCTCGACGATTTTAATCGAGCGAGATACACAGGCTTTTAATTCATTCAATCCTGCCCAGTGTCGCGCTATTTGTCACTTTTTAAAGTTTATGGTCTCTAACCCCATGTTTGCAGATGCTGACGCAGCGAAGGAAGCACTTGATGAGTATTGGGGTGAGTTTTGTTAGGAAATACTCCAGGTCAGTTCGGCGTTGAACCTTACCAACAGAGTGGAGGGAAATTCGTATGCAATATCGCAAAATGATTGTTATCGGGGGAGCCAGTTTTGTTGTTGGTGCGCTCGCGTTCGTGTTTGTTTTTAGCTATCTTGCGGCCAACTTCAATTACCCAAAGATACTCGATGGTAGTGCGGCTGAAGTGCTGCCGCGACTTCAGGACGGTGGATCGGTTATGAGGGCAGTTTGGGCGATCTATGCATTTCTTCCTTTGCTGTTGATTCCGGGCGCTGTTGGCGCTTATTTTGCCTGTCCGTCGAGTCGCGCTCGGATGAACCTCGCGCTGATTGTCGCTTCATTGGGCGCATTGGCGATGTGTCTCGGACTGATGCGATGGCCCAGCATCCATTGGGCCTTGGCGGAGTCTTACTTGCAGGCAGGGGCGGAGACTAAGATTGCCCTTGACGCTGTATTCAATGGTCTGAATCTGTACCTCGGCAACTACATTGGAGAATTTCTGGGTGAAACGATGCTCGCTGCCTTTTTTATGCTCACAGGATGGTCGATGCTTGACGAGCGACGGTTCCCAAAATGGCTAGGTTGGTCGGGAATTGTTTTTTCGATGTTGTTCTTGCTTGGCGCATTTCGCAATGTCGCAAGCTCGGTGCAGATCATCGCGGATATTAACAATGCCCTCTTACCCCTGTGGATGATCGCACTGGGGATAGGCTTGTTCTGGTATTCAAGACATCCGAGTTCGAGCGATGACGCTCAACAAGATACTTGAGGGGATGCACCGAAAGGGGTGCCCCTCTGAAATTTGACGTCGCGTCTAAGACATGAATGTTTAGTATTTCAAAATGTATTCTGAGCTGATTAGCTACCTCGTTAAGTTTATAGATCGGGCATACCTAGAAAAATTAGAGAAGCGGCTTCTCCACTGGGGCCTTGTACCTGCCGTTGCTGAGCATCTTCAAGCCAAACAATAAAAAAACATTAATCAAAAAATGCTCCATCCACTCATCTTGCCAATGGCTAGCCATGTCCTACTCTCAGCACTACTCTATGTTTTGCTCACAGTCGTGCGGGCGCCTAAGATTTGGGGGATAGGAAAGCGGGCAGATGGCTCTAACCCGTGGGCGGCGTTTGAACCGCGCATTAGCGCAAATTTGTCGAATCAGTTTGAATGGCCGCTGTTCTTTCATGTCGCCTGTTTGTTGTTCATCGTGAATGGTTCTAGTAACTCTGCTGTGATCGCCTTTGCATGGCTATTTGTCTTCGGGCGTGTCGTGCATAGTCTTGTGCAGATACTCACCACCAATGTCCGCCTGCGGGGAATGGTGTTCACTATCAACTTCCTGGCGGTGATTGGCATGTGGATGGTGTTGGGCTTGTCACTTGGGTTCAAGTGAGCCCACTTAAAAGTCCTATCCAGAGTCTGGCGCTATGTTTTTTTTCGCTGAACTTTTTTGCTGCTCTCGAAAACTCGGTTTAGCCCTATTGTCCAATTTGTGATGCTGCTGCGGATCACTTTGCATTGAGCGATGACGATCATTTAAGCTCGCTTGGGATATTCACAATGCCATAAAAATCTGTGGATAACTTTGTGGGTAATTCCTGAACAATTTAGTGCCAAAAAGCATCAAGGCAGAGAATGAATTAAATTATCTCTGTAAGACTTTGATTATAAGGAAATTTTATTTAATTAAATTTTATGCAAATAATTTCATGGAGTAAATATCTACATTTTTTTTGTGGATAAATATTTTATTCGGGCGTGTCGTTCTGGACTTTTGTGTGAAATGTTTTGGTATTTTTGTGATGTACGTCGTAACAACAGACATCTCAAGCTTGCATCTCAAGTTTGATGAGCAGCTTGAGATGCAGCTTGATAAACGTCCTAGAATTGACGCGCCTTGCAATCTTGGTCATCAAACTTCCCTTAGCTATTTGGTTCGGCAGCTTCACAACATGGCAAAGACAGATCGTAGACATAAAGGCTGGTCGATGGCATGATCGCCCTTGCATATTGGCAAAGCGGTATCGTCAGCAAGATGTTTCAATACAGCACTGACGTAGCACAGGCAGAATACCAAAGGGCTGACTAAATTTTGAGCCCTTAGCTCTGGCTCACAAGTTTGTTCAATATAAGCTGGTCTACTAATCAATTTGAGAGAATAAGTCGTCAATAAGATGCTAAAACTGTTCCAATATCTGTTGCGATGGTTGCTACTCAGTGCTGTATTTTTCAGTGGATCTGGCGTCGCCCAAACACTTGCGCTGTATTGTGAAGACGATCGGCCTCTTCAATTTGTTGACAGTGACGGCAAACTCACTGGCTTTACGATTGAAATTGTTCAAGAAATTCAAAAACGGCTTGGTAACAACGACCGCATTCAAGTTGTGCCATGGGCGCGTGGCATCGATAAAATCGATAACAATCCTAATACCTTTTTATTTAGTATGGCGCGTACGCCGGAGCGTGAGGCCGCTTATCAATGGATAGGCCCAATTAAAGCGAATGTTTATGGGCTCTATGCAAAAGCTGACTCGACATTGCGGGTTACTAGTATGGAGGAAGCCAAACAACTGAGCCTCATCGGCGTTTATCGCAGCGATGTCCGTGACCAGACGCTCACGCGCCTCGGCTTCACCAACCTTGATCGAGCGAGTTCAAATATCTCTAGTTTTAAGAAATTGATGATGGGACGTATCCCTGCTTATACCGACTCACAACTAGGTGTCGAGAGCCTAGCGCTTGCGTCTGGCTTTCAAACTAAGGACGTCAAGCTGCTGTTTGAGTTATTCAAAAGTGAACTTTATATTGCGGTCTCCAAACAAACTGATAAAAAAATTGTCGACCAATGGAATCAAACTTTGGACCAAATGAAGCAAGACAAGACTTTCGCAAAGATTGAGAAAAAATACATACCCCAAGCGCTGACTGTCAAAGAAGCTCCCACTTCAAACCGCTAAACTCTCGTCACATGCAAACCCTTATGACGAGCCTCCTGCCGCTCGACACCGCTGTAAAAAACCTTTAAACCAATGCGCGCTATCTTTCCAAATACGGCGTTGGCTTACATAGTCGACATAGATCAAACCAAAGCGACGCAAATAGCCTGAGTTCCATTCGAAATTGTCGAGCAAACTCCAATAGAAAAAGCCTCGAATATCGACTCCTGCCGCGATAGCGTTTGCCACCGCTTGAAAGTGGCGTTGCATGTAGTCGATGCGCGAACTGTCGTGGATGCGCTCTCCCTCGACTTGGTCGGCAACTGCCATACCATTTTCGGTAATGTAGATGGGCGGCAATCCTAAGTCTTTGTATTCTTGGTGTATGCCGATCAATAAGCGACTTAAGCCCTCTGGATAAATTTCCCAACCCATGTCGGTCAGGCCAAGTTTGGCCTCAGCTGTGCGGGGCGGTGTTTCCGTGCTGACATAGACGCGAGAATAGTAATTAATGCCCAAAAAATCGAGCGGTTGATGAATTACCTCTAAGTCGCCAGGGGCTAGAACGAAACATGTTTGGTCTATTTCGGCGAGCGCGATTGCGGGATATTGCCCGCGAAAAATCGGGTCCATAAACCATTGAACCGATCGCGCGTATTCCAAAGCTGCAGCAGTCCGATCGGCCTCGCTGTCGGTGGCGGGATCAGCGGTCCATTGATTCAAGACGATACCTAGCTTCGCATTACAATTTTGTGTACGCATCGCTTGCATCGCCAGTCCATGTGACAACAAGAGGTGATGTGACACTTGCAGTGCAGCGACTTCGTCTTGTACGCCAGGGGCAAATTGTCCAGTACGATAACCGAGATGCGCAGTACACCAAGGCTCATTATGGGTCGCGATACTCGTTAGCTGATCGCCGAAACGTCGCGCCATTTCTTGCGCATAGCGCGCAAAATGGGTCGCAGTATCACGATTGAGCCAGCCGCCTTGGTCTTGCAAAGCCTGGGGTAAATCCCAGTGATACAAGGTCATATGGACGCTAATATTTTTTTCCAACAAGGCGGTAATCAAGCGCGCGTAGAAGTCGATTCCTTCTTCATTCCATGCGCCACTACCGTCTGGTTGCACGCGTGACCATGAAACGGAAAAACGATACGCTTTCAAACCCAAATTCGCGATGTGCTCAACGTCTTCCGCATAGCGATGATAATGATCGCAGGCGATATCACCGTGACTATAATCAAGAATCTTGCCCGGCGTATGGCTGAAAGTGTCCCAAATAGAAGGCGCTCTGCCTCCCTCATTCGCGGCACCTTCGATCTGATATGCACTGGTGGCAGCGCCCCACACAAAATCAGCGGGGAATTGCTGAGCTAGCGCGCTTTGTTCAGATATCTCCATACCCTCAAATTCCGTCAGCAGGTTTGTCATACATCCCGGCATACTTCAAGCCGAAAAACAAAATGAAAATGTAACAGGCTGCAGGGACAAAAAAGGACAACTGCAAACCGATCTGGTCAGCAAGGAAGCCTTGAGCAAAAGGCACAATCGCACCACCGACAATCGCCATACATAAAATCCCTGAACCCTGACCGGTGAATTTTCCTAGATCTTTTAATGCCATACTAAAGATCGTTGGGAACATGATGGAATTAAACAAGCCGACCGCGATAATCGCCCACATTGCCAAGCCACCATCGGCAAAGATGGCAGTCAGAATCAAGATAATCGAACAGGCAGCGTTGAAGGCTAAGGTTTTTCCTGGACTCACTTTACGCATCACCGCAAACCCGATAAAGCGTCCAATCATTGCCCCACCCCAGTAGTAGCTCACATAATGCGCCGCATCCGCTGCACTCATCGCCGCTATCTTGGATTCACCCAAAAAATTAATCAAAAAGCTGCCAATACTGACTTCGCCACCAACGTATAAAAAGATGCCGATCGCACCTAAAACTAAGTGACGATGGGCAAAGATGGAGACAGTGGGTCCAGTCGCTACGGCAGACAAATCGGTTTCGTCTTGATGGGAGATTTTTGGCAGGCGAGCTACCGCAAAAAGGATCGCCAGCACCAGCAATGCAGCTGCCAAGGCGAGATAGGGTCCCTGTACTGCAGCCGCTTCTTTGGCTCGGTGCGCCATCTGCTCAACAGCGGGCAGTGCATCAAATTGTGCTGCGGTCAGGACCGTTCCCGACAGAATGAGTAGCCCACCTAATGCGGGTGCAATCGTCGTGCCTAAGGAATTGAAAGCTTGTGTTAAGGTCAAACGGCTAGACGCGGTTTTGGCGTCACCTAAGACAGTGACATAAGGATTGGCTGCCACTTGCAAGATCGTGATACCGGACGCCAGTACAAAAAAAGCGAATAGAAACAAACCATAGCCGCGCGTTGATGCTGGGTAAAACAAGGCGCAACCAAGAGCAGCGATCACCAATCCTGTCACCGCGCCATGTTGATAGCCAATCCGCTTGATCAGCATACCCGCCGGCCATGACACAATGAAATACGCACCAAAGAAGCAAAACTGCACCAGCATCGCTTGTACGTAGGTCAATGTATAGACCGACTTTAAGTGAGGAATCAGCACATCATTCAGCGAGGTGAGGACGCCCCACATAAAGAACAATAGGGTCACAATCACTAATGCAGATTGATGCTGATTTGTATTGTTGCTGCCAGCTTGTGCGGTAAAACTACTTGATCCAATTTGACTTGCCATTTGGCGTCTCCCAATTTTTATCTATTGATTTATGCTGCTCAAACAGCCTAGCTTTGAACTTCGGTCTTGGCTGTTGCGTTTCTTTCTTTGGCATTTCACTACCGTGACGCTGGCTCAATCTATTTCAGGTTTGCACACGACAAGGCATCTGCGTCTTTGTCAGCAGCAGCGACCAACTTGATCGAAGCAAAATCCGCCTTGAATGCGCCGTCAGTGAGGACATTAAATGGCGCTTTCACTTTGCTTAAATCTGCGCCTGCTTGGACAAAACAGCTGAGAGGAATTTTGACGGTTTTGACCCCGATTCCAACATAGCTTTGGAAGCTCTTACTCAAGTTCAAGGTGGCGATACATTTTTCGCCGCAGTCCATTGTCATGCTCACTTTCGCCGCAGGTGCTTGGTGCACACGGACATCAAATTGCAAAACGCCGTTCTGTTGAAATTGGACAGGAACAAAGGTAGGAAATGCGCCCGACGCTTCGAAACTTCCAAGTCCACGCCAAGTCACTTGAGTGCCGGCCATGTCGCCCACTTTGATTGGATAGGCACTGACCGTGTCGCTGCTATCCACCCACGCCAGTTCTTTATCCAAACTGACTTTGCGTTTGCCCGTGGTCACAATCAATGGGAAGCTAGTTCTATCACTCGCATCAGAGATCACAAGTTCCTTTGCTGTTGTGCAGTTGGCGGTGTGATCTTCTGGTAAGAGTGGCAGATTCTTCGCTTTGCCATTTCCTAAGCCATAACCGTACTTAAACTGCGTCTGTTCCGGAGCGTTGGCAATTTCTGTTTTCAGACACGATTGTGCAGGCCAGGAAAAAGACAATTTTCCCGTAAATTTGTGGGCAACTTTGCCCTGTGCGTTTTTGAAAACAAGGTCTGCCACGCCTTTACCCTCGGACCCTGGCAACCAAGCTGCGACGAAAGCGTCAGAGAGATTAATCAGATCATTGGCGTACACGGCGCGTCCGTTGACTAAGACAGTGACGACTGGCTTACCTTTGCCAGCGACATTCTTGAGTACGGCGAGATCTTCAGGATGCAGTTGACTATGTGCGAGCGGACGACTGGCAGCAACGTCGCCGACACCTTCGGTGTATGGCGTTTCGCCAATGACCGCGATGACGGTATCAAACTGAGCGACGTCCACATCATTGCCTTGCGCACTGTAGTGCACATTGACCGCGCCGGCCGCTTCTTTAATACCCGTTAAAATCGTATCGCCCGGGGTGTAATCGCTCTCTTTATTTTCGGTGCCTTGCCAGGTGATTGACCATCCACCGGATTGATTGATCATACTGTCAGCACTTTTTCCAACCACCAGAATTTTTTTGCCGCGGCTTAGCGGTAATACTTGTTGGTTATTTTTCAGTAAGACCAAGGACTCACGCACAGCTTGGCGAGCGAGATCCCTTGCTTGCAATGCGTCTTGCTTGCCAGCGTATTGATTCGCGGATGGTTTTTTACCAAAGAGACCCGCGCGCATTTTTACCCGCAAAATACGAGTGACGGCGTCATCGATCCTGCTCATGGCGATTTCACCGCGTTCAACTTGCTTCATCGTATTGGCGATGAAAGATTTCCAATTGTCGGGCACCATCACCATATCGATACCGGCATTAATCGCTTGAGCACAGCTATCATTGCTGCAGCCCGGCACCTCAGCGATGCCATCCCAGTCAGAGACCACAAAGCCGTCAAATCCCATCTTGTCTTTCAGCACGTCGGTCAACATCGCTTTGCTGCCGTGCATCTTGCCGTAGTTAACTTTGGCGGTGACATCGTTCCAACTATTGTAGGAAGCCATCACGGTCTGCGCCCCTGCCGCGAACGCACCATAGTAGCCCTGCGCGTGATTGTTGATCATCTCACTTTGGGTCGATTGCGTTACACCACGATCCACGCCATGATAGGTGCCGCCATCACCGATAAAGTGTTTGGCTGTAGCAACGACGTTTCTTTCGTCTTTGAATTTGCCTTGCAGCCCTTTTACATAGGCCGCGCCGTATTCTTTAATCAGCTTGCCATCTTCGGCAAAACTTTCATAAGTGCGTCCCCACCGAGCATCGCGTCCAACTGCGAGCGTTGGTGCAAACACCCAGGCGATACCCGTCGCTCTGACAGACTTGCCGACGCGTTCAGCCATTTGTTCGATCAATTTGGGATTGCGTGCGGCGCCTAAGCCAATGTTGTGCGGAAAGAGCGTCGCACCCACCACATTACTATTGCCGTGAATCGCATCAATACCCCAAATCACGGGGACTTTACTGATCATATCGGTACGCATGGAGGCGTCGTAGAACTCATCGGCCAAGCTAACCCAATCGGCAGCGGTCGCATATTTATTCATCTTTGGCCAACTACCGCCGCCATTGAGAACTGAGCCGATATAGTATTGTCGAATCTCGTCTGGTGTAATGAACTTGATCTCAGCCTGCGTCATTTGGCCAATTTTTTGCGCCAAACTCATTTGACTCACCATCTTCGTGATAGTCGCTTCCATCGCAGGATCTTTGCTAATCGAGCTTTTGATGTGCGGCCAGTCTTTGAGCGTCGGTGCGGGTGTTGCGGCAAGGGCAACTGTCGATGTG
>JAYVHZ010000308.1:0-2474 GCA_043770645.1 Undibacterium sp.
GAGCTGATCGGTGTCGATAACGGCGCTTTTTGGTCGCAAATGCAAGCAAAAGTTAGTGTTTTTAACGATATAGGCAACGGCATCATCAAAAGTATCGTGTTTGGTTTTGCAGTGACTTTTGTGGCGCTGTATCAAGGTTACGAAGCAACGCCAACGCCCGAGGGGGTTGCGCGCGCTACTACGCGTACAGTGGTGATTTCGTCCCTGCTGGTATTGTGGCTGGATTTCCTGTTGACCGCGTGGATGTTTCAGTAAAACGCTTTCTGAATTTGAATTTATATAATCGCACCGAAGACGATGAGGTCATGGTGGATTTTGGTAAGAGGTAAAACAATGCAAAAAAAATCAATCGACTTTTGGGTCGGCATTTTCGTTCTGCTGGGTGCGGCGTCTTTATTATTTTTGGCTTTGAAAGCCGGCAATATGAGCAGCTTGTCGTTTGAGCAGACCTACGATGTGACAACGAAATTTGACAATATTGGTGGTCTTAAGCCAAACGCTGCGGTAAAGAGTGCAGGTGTGGTGGTAGGGCGCGTTAGTTCAATTAATTTTGACGACAAAAGTTTTCAAGCGACCGTGACTTTGAAGATGGAAAAGCGTTACAGCTTTCCTAAAGATACGTCTGCAAAAATATTGACCGCAGGTTTATTGGGTGAGCAATACATAGGCTTGGAAGCAGGTGGTGATGTGAAAAATTTAGCGGCTGGTGACAAGATCACGATGACGCAATCAGCCGTTGTTTTGGAAAACCTCATTAGTCAATTTCTGTTCAGTAAAGCTGCGGAAGGGAAGGAAGAGCAAAAATGAGTTCTCGTTTCTCACAGCTACTTAGCTGCCGTCATATCTTTATGCGTCTGGTTTTTTTATGCATTTTCGGGATGGCAACAACAGCTTGCACCACGGTCGCGAAGGTGAAGACTACTGCCATTGAAACTTTAGAAAAAGTGAGTGAAACAACGGGTATCGGCAATAATCCAGATGATCCATTGGAAGGATTCAATCGTTCCGTGTTTACTTTCAATGAAACTGTAGACACCTCTGTTTTGAAGCCTACCGCGCAAGCCTATCAGACCATCATGCCAGATTTTGTACAGACTGGCGTAGGTAATTTCTTTAGCAATATAGGTGACGTGTGGACTGCAGTTAATAATGTCTTGCAGGGAAATATTGGCGATGGTGTCAACGATATTTTGCGATTTGGTGTCAACAGTACCTTTGGTTTGGCTGGGCTTATCGATATTGCAGGTGCTGCGGGAATGCCCAAACATCGCGCTGATTTTGGACAGACTTTGGGTGTGTGGGGCGTTCCTTCCGGGCCATTCGTGATGCTGCCAATTTTGGGCGCATCAACCTTGCGCGATACTTTTGCAACGCCCATTGATTTTAAAGCGGATTTGCTTAACTCCCAGGCATCGACAGCTGTAAAGAACTCAACCACGATCCTTAAAGTAATAGATAAACGTGCTGCGGGGCTAGACGCAGTGAATCTAATTGATGAAGCAGCCTTGGATAAATACGTATTCATTCGTGGTGCCTATCTGCAAAGACGCGCTAGTCAGATTAGCGCAGGTAAAAAAGAAGACTAGCTATAATCTGGCGATCTAGTTGCTTACGGCTGGTTGCAGTCCAAGGTGTTGCGGCGATCAGAAACACGTCAACCGAATGCCTCTGGCTATAGTTAACATGGAAGTGTCGTGTCGGTATAACGGCCCACAAGTAGTCCCACAAATCAGGAAAATATGATGAAAAAAATTAGTCAATTCTTAGTTGGTCTTTGTTTAGGTGTGAGTTTGTTATCTGGTGCGCATGCACAAGAAGCGCCAGACGTCTTGATCAAACGCTTGAGCACAGAAATCATTGATGCCGCGAAAACAGATAAAGACATTCAATCTGGTAATCGTCAACGCATTAATGACCTTGTTGAAGCGAAGGTGCTGCCACATATCAATTTCGAACGTATGACGTCATTGGCAGTGAGTAAAAGCTGGCGTGGCGCAACGCCTGAACAGCAAAAGCAATTGGTGACAGAGTTTCGTACTTTATTGATTCACACTTATTCAGGTGCAATTACGCAAATTCGTGATCAGCGTGTTGAATTTAAACCATTTCGTAGTGCGCCAGAAGATACTGAGGTCGAAGTAAAAAGTTTAGTGATTCAAACTCGCGGCGAACCTTTGCAATTGAGCTACCGCTTAGAGAAAACGGCATCTGGCTGGAAGATTTTTGACATCAATGTGCTCGGCGCATGGTTGGTTGAAACTTATAAAGGTAGTTTTTCAGCAGAAGTTAGTAAGAATGGCGTCGATGGTTTAATTAAAACTTTGACTGAAAAAAATAAGAAGCTGGCATCAGCTTCTGTTAAGAAATAATTATTTATAGAATCTCGGAGCTCAGCATGATCTTGCAAGATCAAGAATTAAGTTTGCGCAATGCAGTAGCCGTTTCAGAAACGGGTTTGCAAGCCATCCTTGCCG
>JAYVHZ010000309.1:0-1500 GCA_043770645.1 Undibacterium sp.
TTCGTTAATTGAATCTGCGATCTGACTAGCTCCGTTACTGAGTGATAAAACAAAATCGGTCAGCCGATGTCTATGCTCGCCAGCACCATATCCTTTGAGTTCATTATTTGGTTGATCAAACTTGAGAATGATCGATTGGTCAAGGTTAAATAAAATGCAGGCTGACTTGCTTATAATTTCTATCAAGCCAATTTCACCTTGCTGAGCTGAGAATGTCTTCCCTATCTGCCCAGCTAACAGCATATTTTTTAGTTCCGCCGAGAGAGCGTTTTTCTGATCGGTCTGTTTGCCAGCCGGGGCTTGGACAACCAAGGGCTTGAGCGCATCGGCGTCCAAATGAATACCCAGAAACTTGGCGGAGTTTTTTACTTCTTCTTCCGCCAGTGCATTGATTTCGTAGATATCACTTTCGTCTAATCCGGACAATGCGGCAGCAACGTCGATTTGCGCTTTCTGAGCTGGATTTTCTGCCAGCAAGTTCGCGACAAAAGCGATCCGTATCAAAGGATGTGCGTTCGCCACCCTGGCCACCGATTCATGATGATATAAAACGCTGTCTGCAATGAAGGAATCGAGGCGCCACTGCTCGATTAACCACGCACCAACTTCTGCGTGGCTTGCTTGTAAAGTTCTTATTTCCACTACGCACAAGCTGTCACTGTCTTTAGCCGAAAAATGTTGCGAATACTCTTTAGGCGCAATTGCCAACATGGCAAGTCTGCCAACATCGTGTAAAAGCCCAGCCAGGTAAGCCTCTTCGGGATTAGAGTATTTCATCCGAATCGCGAGCATGCGCGCTTTAACGCCAGAAAAAAGTGAATGTAGCCAAAAATTATTGAGATTTACCTCACTGGCACGAGAAAATTTATCAAAAACCTGAAACACAGACTCATTGATCACGATGGTCTTGATCATACTAGTACCAATGATTGTGAGAGCCTGCTCAAGCGTACGCGCAGAATCACCGCGATGATAGGCAGAACTATTGGCGACGCCCATCATTTTTGCCGCCATGGCGGGGTCTTGCTCGACAAGGCGAGACAATTCATTAATCCCGGCATCGTCAGATTGACACAAGGTCATTAGCTTGATCAGTATCTGCGACATGGATGGCAAACGTACCGCCTTTAGGCGTTCGCGTATGTCAGGGATGTTTTGAAGTGTATTAATAACAAATTCCTACCAAGAAACTACAAAAATCAGACGAAAATCAGACGAAAAATAGTGTCGCCAGTGAATTGCAATAGATCAAAAATTTCCAAATAAACAAATAGTTAAGTACCTAAATTAAAGTGTTTTCAGTTAATTTAAGTGCAAACATATATTAAATATATATTAAATGACAGAAAAAACATCACAATTTTTATTCTAATCACAACATCAAAAAAAAGTCAAATAAAAACCCTTAAAAGTGTTGCTTTTGATCACAAGTTGGGGAGGGTAAGAACGATTTGGGCGCAATTTGCAAAATAAATAAGCTGCTCACTTTGCGATGGCGAT
>JAYVHZ010000310.1:0-1601 GCA_043770645.1 Undibacterium sp.
GATGAGTAACCGGTGCCGAAATCGTCAATCGACATTTTGACGCCTAAGGATGCAATAGCCTCGAGCTTTTTCAGGGTCTCTTCGGCGTCACGAATCAAGATAGATTCTGTTAGTTCTAATTCGATGCAATCAGGGTCAAGATGTGCGTCATCCAAGGCATTGGCGAGGTCATCAACAAAGTTTGCTTGTTGAAACTGCAAGGCGGAAACATTGACGGAAATGCGCAAGTGCCGTCCATCTTTATTCCACGCCGCCGCCTGAGCAATTGCGGTGTGCATGACCCAATTGCCGATCGCGATAATCAAACCCGTTTCTTCAGCAATCGGAATAAACTTTGCCGGACTGACTTCACCCAATTCTTTATCATGCCAACGCAACAGGGCTTCTGCACCGAACACCTGATTGCTTTGCAAACAAACGAGCGGTTGATAATGCAAACGGAATTCTTGATGCTCTAGTGCTTGTCGCATCGCATGATCGATTTTCATGCGCGACAATAAACCGATATTCATTTGCCGCTGATAGAAGCGGAAAGCGGAACGACCGCGTTCTTTAACGTGATACATCGCGCTATCTGCATTCTTAATCAAGTCTTCGATCTTGATGCCATCAGTGGGATATAAGGCGATGCCGATGCTACAAGTGACACTAAATTGGATACCGTCGATACTAAATGGCAAGCCAACGTCGGTCAGCACGCGTCGCGCGCAAATCTCTGCACCACCAGCATTGGCCTGATGCAGCAGTAGGACGAATTCATCACCGCCAAGGCGCGCGGCAGTATCGACTTGACGCAAACATCTTTTTAGCCGTTCCGTCACTTCGATTAAGACTCGATCACCAAACGGATGGCCGAGCGAATCATTGATTTGCTTGAAATTATCGAGATCTAAAAACAAGAGGGCAAATTCGCTATTCCCACGATTCGCATGGGTAATCGATTGATTGATCCTTTCTTCCAACAAGAGGCGATTCGGTAGACCAGTTAAGGCATCGGAAAAGGCTAATTCTTCGATTTTTTGTTTGGCGTTATAGCTCTCAGTTCGATCTTTAAAGAATCCTATCGTGTGTAAAGTATGCCCGTCTTCATCTTGTACTCTGACGAGCGAGATCATGCATAAATAGGCATGTCCATCTTTGCGACGATTCCAGATTTCTCCTTCCCAAAAACCTTGGTGATCAAGATCTGCCAAGAGGCGTTTCAGTACGTCCGCATTGCTTTGATTGAGCAAAAAATCGCCAATACTTGTCCCTAACATTTCCACTTCACTAAATTGAGTCAAGCGTATAAAGCTGGGATTAATGGTGATAATTTTTTGTTCGCTATCGGTGATGAAGATCGCATCAGTGCTGGCTTCAAACACCTTGGAAGCAAGTTGTATGCGGGCTTGGTCGGCCAACTTTTGCGAAATATCACGGAAGGAATAGACCCGCCCGATTGGTCGGCCGCGGGCATATTGTGGCAAGGTGACGCGCTCTAGAATTTTTCCGGAATGCAGCACCAATACATCATTTGCCTCTAACAGAGGAGAGCGACGTATAGATGCCAGTCTTTCGTTGTAATGACTGGCATCGACCATGCACTGATCCATCCATGCATA
>JAYVHZ010000311.1:0-2078 GCA_043770645.1 Undibacterium sp.
AGTTGGGCTGAAATCTTTTTTGATTTGTATGCCTAGGAGTGACTCCTGATCAAACTGAAATCCCTTGCTTTTTTCGTAGACTCCCGCATATTCCCAAGCTTGCATCGCACATGGGCAATTCCATTGTTGGTAATTCCAAGGAGTCTTGCTGCCTAAGGCGGATCCACTTAAGACTTTAGCGCCAGTGATGCTGTAAAAACCGGTAAGTTTGAGGCTGCCATCATCGCCCAAGTCGGTAGCGATCGCCAGAGTCGGCGTTAGCAGAAAAATTGCGAAGCTTAATAGTGACTTTTTCATTATGTAATCTCCAAAAGTAGGAAGCGTGAGCAGACTCAGAGAATAGTGGCGATAACTTTGACGCTATCATCTACCGCAGACTTTTCTATATAGCCGATTGCATTCACATTCTCGCGTATGGCTTTTTTGATGTCGTCACTAGTTTTATGCTCCTTGGGAGGCCTACCTTTACCAGTAAATACGATACGAGCCCAAATTGCCTGTACTTGAGAAGGTTCTTTTTCCAACACTTTCTTATAAAATTCTAAGCGTATTGGTGAACCATTAGCCTGTTCCAGCGGGGTAAATTGAACCGACCCACCAAGAAAGTATTGTGCCGCCTGCGAGGCGCTCATACTTTTGATTTCATTTTGTGGATGGACAACGATGACTAGTTCAGCTTGGGATGAAGGAGTAATTGCCACTAAGCTCGCGACAATTAGGAGCACATTTTTTATCTGTTTCATGTCGATTCCTGTCGATATTGAATGAATGCCAGAACAAAACTGAATACCTTAAAGCTGGAACTATTGTAGGACAGTTTTTTTTTGAATCTGCTGTTTTGTTGCCTTAGTTCCACAATTTAATTGCGTCAGATCGTTTCTTGTTGTGGATTAATTTGCACTTTATGTAGGACCTGAGTCGATCCTTCTAGCATGGGACGTATTGCGGGGACACCGCTGTTTCGCTTAGCATGATGACATCGAGCTTGCTTGATCATGCTCAAGAAAATAGGGCGACACTGTCCAATAATATAAAAGGAGACAATATGAGTGAACCGACTGGTGGTCGTGATGGAGATAGTGCTGCACCTGATATCCATATGGTGATTGATCAAAAGAGTGCTTTTCCACCGGTGGCAAGACTTGGCGCTTTTCGGGCTTTTCATTGGTTGCGTTTGGGTTGGCAAGACTTTCGTGCCGAACCCTTGGCAGGCTTGTTCTATGGCGTGTGTTTTGCGGTGATGGGCGGGATTCTAAAATTGACGCTGGCAAATGCGCCACAGTATTTGTCGGCATTGACTTGCGGTTTTCTTCTTATTGGACCATTACTAGCATTAGGTTTATACGATGTGAGCCGACGTATTGAAAATGTGCGCTCTGGTATGTTGGGTAGTGTATTTTCTATGAAGGGGCGCTGGAGTAATATTGGCACATTTGCTGTGGTGCTGGCGGTCATTATGATGGTTTGGGCTCGTGCCTCATTAGTGATTTTTGCGTTGTTCTATAACAAGGGAATGCCAACCATGGAAGGTTTTTTGGCAAAGCTTTTTTCGCTGGAAAATGTGGAATTTTTGGTGGTTTACGCTTGCATCGGTTTTATCTTTGCTAGCTTAGTGTTTGCGATTAGTTGGGTGTCGATCCCCTTGATGCTCGATAGAGATACCGATGCTATTACTGCCATGATCATCAGCATCGTTGCTTTATTTGTGAACGTGCCGTTGACGATGGTATGGGGTTTGACGATTGTTGGATTTGTGGTGATGGGATTTATGACTTGGAATTTAGGGTTTATTATCGCGATGCCTATCATTGGGCATGCCACTTGGCATGCGTACAAAGAAGTGGTCGGTCCTGCTGATCATCGGTTCTAAAAACTTCACCCTTCGCCGCAAAAAAATGACGCAGATTGCTAAGTCTGCGTCATTTTTATTTTACTTTCTAAACTTACTTTAATGGTGGAATCGCTTTTGGTTGTAAAGGCTTGATCGGCTGTTCCTTGAGTTTCTTTTGCAAGTAATTGATCGCGGTATCTAACTGTTTGTCTTCGCCCTTAAAGGTGGCGTTGGGCAAGTTATCCAC
>JAYVHZ010000312.1:0-15690 GCA_043770645.1 Undibacterium sp.
TAAAAAATTTGATAAAAGCAAATTAAAACAAAAGCGTCAGCAACAAAATCCTTTGTTCAAGCGTAAAAAATTCTGCCGCTTTTCAGCGGGTCATGTAGCTGCAGTTGACTACAAAGACATCGATACATTAAAAGATTTCATCCAAGAAAACGGCAAAATTATGCCTGCACGTTTGACTGGCACTAAAGCTTTGTATCAACGTCAAGTTGACACAGCAGTTAAGCGCGCACGCTATTTAGCGTTGTTGCCATACACTGATTTGCACACAGCGTAATTGACGACCGTAATTAGGAGAAAAACATGCAAGTTATTTTGATGGATAAAGTCGTTAATCTCGGCAACCTGGGTGATGTAGTTCGTGTTAAAGATGGTTACGCTCGTAACTTCTTGATCCCACAACGTATCGCTCGTCGTGCAACAGCAGCTGCGATCGCTGAATTTGAAGCGAAACGCGCTGAGTTGGAAAAAGCAGCAGCAGCGAAATTGGCTGAGGCACAAGCGCAAGGCGAAAAATTGAACGGTTTGACAGTTCAGATTTCCCAAAAAGCTGGTGTTGATGGTCGTTTGTTTGGTTCTGTAACTAACTTCGACATCGCTGAAGCGTTGACAAAGCAAGGTTTCGCAGTTGAAAAGGCGCAAGTTCGTCTGCCAGCTGGTCCTTTGAAAACGACAGGCGATCATACTGTTTCAGTTGCTTTGCACACTGATGTAGTCGTTGACGTTATCGTTGCTGTATTGGGCGAGCACGCATAAGCTTAAGTTCTTTCGAGAGCAAAAAAAGCCGGGTATTCCCGGCTTTTTTTATGGGTGAATTGGTATTGTAAAAATAGCTTATTTATCCATTATTTGCTATGAAAAGTCTTGATTTTGAATGCGTTGATTGCCACTCTTCTTCTTTTTTTGCGTTCGAATAAAAAGGTATAATGCGCACCATGAAACATGCACCTGATCCTCAGTTAGATTCACTCCGCGTTCCTCCACATTCCATCGAAGCAGAACAATCGGTTCTTGGTGGATTGTTGCTCGATAATGCTGCTTGGGATAGGATTGCCGACTTTATTGGCGAAGAAGACTTTTATCGCTTTGATCATCGCGTTATTTTTCAGGCCATTGTTAAATTGGTTAACGCGTCACGGCCAGCTGACGTGATTACGGTATTTGATTATTTAAATGCGGCAGGTAAAGCGGATGATGTTGGTGGGCTGACCTATTTGAATGCCTTGGCGCAAAATACACCATCGGCTGCAAATATTCGTCGATACGCAGAAATTGTTCGAGATCGTGGTGTGTTGCGTAAATTGATTACGGCAGCAGATGAGATCGCAGGGCAAGCGTTGAATCCTCAGGGTAAAGAAGTTAAGCAAATGCTGGATGAAGCTGAGGCAAAGATTTTCGCAATTGCGGAAGAAGGCTCTCGTGGCGCCCAAGGTTTTCAAGCGATTCAGCCATTGTTAACCCAAGTGGTCGAGCGAATTGATGAATTGTACAACCGCGATCACACTAGCGACATCACGGGTGTACCGACGGGATTTGTCGATTTAGATCGTATGACATCGGGCTTACAACCAGGTGATTTGATTATTGTTGCTGGTCGTCCTTCAATGGGTAAGACAGCCTTCTCTATCAATATTGGTGAGAATGTTGCAAT
Organism: Undibacterium sp.; assembly: GCA_043770645.1. Taxonomy (GTDB): domain Bacteria; phylum Pseudomonadota; class Gammaproteobacteria; order Burkholderiales; family Burkholderiaceae_D; genus Undibacterium. The sequence continues at coordinate 1,649 of JAYVHZ010000312.1, forward strand.
TGATAGTGGCTTGCCTGTTGCGGTCTTTTCGATGGAAATGGGTGGCGCGCAATTGGCGATGCGTATGCTAGGTTCTGTCGGTAGATTAGATCAGCATCGTTTGCGTACTGGGCGACTAATTGATGAAGATTGGCCGCGCTTAACCTATGCAATTCAAAAAATGAACGAGGCACAGTTTTACATTGATGAAACACCTGCTTTGAGTTCCATCGAATTACGCGCGCGGTCACGTCGCTTATCGCGCCAATGCGGTAAATTGGGCTTGATCATTATCGATTACTTGCAATTAATGTCGGGTAACTCAAGTGGTGAAAATCGCGCGACTGAAATTTCCGAAATTTCCCGAAGTATGAAAGGCTTGGCGAAGGAATTGGGATGTCCAGTGATTGCTTTGTCTCAGCTGAATCGTTCGCTTGAGCAGCGTCCGAATAAGCGTCCCGTTATGTCCGATTTGCGTGAATCAGGCGCGATTGAGCAAGATGCTGACGTTATTTTGTTTATTTATCGCGATCAGGTTTACAACCCTGATTCTCCTGACAAGGGCACAGCTGAAATCATTATTGGTAAGCAGCGTAATGGTCCTATTGGTAGTGTCCGATTGAGCTTTCTGGGTGAGTACACTAAGTTTGATAATTACATCGGATCGCTGTCGGTTTATGGTGATAATGAATAATTCAGTTTTTTGAATAAGTTGTGTTGTAGTTCTTTTTAGTAGTAACCACTAAGTCAGATGATCTCCGTAACGCGATGCACAGTAAGCGGGGACTTATTATAAAAATTTTCTAATTTCAGGGAAATAACATGTTTGGACGATTGATGCCTACCGAGGGCAAATTTTTTGATCTTTTTAATCAACATGCAGAATTATGCGTCAAAGGATCGAAAGAGATGGTCGCATTAATGACCAATTTTGATGATTTGGAAATTCGTGTACATGCGATCGAAGGCATCGAAAAGCAAGCTGATGCTGTTACATATGCAGCAATTGAATTGTTGCATAAGACATTTATTACACCAATTGATCGTGATGATATCCACAAGTTGATTACCAAGATGGATGATATTTTGGACTTGCTGGAAGATGCAGCCCAAACAATTTCATTGTATGACATTCGTGAAATCACGCCTGAGGCACAACGCTTGGCTGAGTTATGTTTAGCTTGTGCTTTGAAGGTCAAAGAGGCGGTAGCGCTATTGCATAATATGGATAACTCGCGTCAAATTTTGACAATATGCGAAGAAATCGATCGTCTTGAATCCGATGCTGATCATGTGATGCGCGCGGCGATGTCGAAATTATTCCGTGAAGAACCAGATGTACGTAATCTCATTAAATTGAAAGCGATTTATGAGATTTTAGAAACTGTGACTGATCGTTGTGAAGATGTGGCGAACATTATTGAAGGCATTATTGTTGAAAACGCATAAATTGCCAGTCCTTTAATCTGTTTGCCTTTTGCATCGTCTGATATGCGATGCATGAAACGAAAGTTCACATCTATGGAAACTTTATCTCCGACTTTAACGGTCATCATTTTCTTGGTGATCTTAGCTTTACTTTTTGATTTTATGAATGGTTTTCATGACGCGGCAAATGCAATTGCTACGGTCGTGTCTACCGGTGTACTCAAGCCAGGCCAAGCAGTTGCGATGGCTGCTTTGTTTAATGTGTTGGCTTTTTTTGTATTTAGTTTGTCTGTTGCAAAAACTATTGGCAAAGGAACGATTGAGCCTTCGGTGATTGATCATTATGTGATTTTTGGTGCTTTGGTTGGTGCCTTATTCTGGAACATAGTGACTTGGTATTTTGGTATACCGTCATCCTCGTCACACGCCTTGATTGGTGGTTTGATTGGTGCTGCGGTAGCGAAGGGCGGCACGGATACTTTGATTGCTGGTGGTCTATATAAAATCATCTCATTTATTGTGCTGTCTCCTTTGATTGGGTTCCTACTCGGGTCGCTCATGATGTTGATTGTCTCATGGTTGTTTGTGAAATCAACCCCGAGCAAGGTCGATAAATGGTTCAGAAGATTGCAGTTAGTTTCTGCCTCTGTATTTAGCTTGGGTCATGGAGGTAATGATGCTCAGAAAACCATGGCGATTATCTGGATGTTGTTGATTGCTACTGGCTATTCTAATGCCTCAGATGCAGCTCCGCCAATGTGGGTGGTTTACTCCTGCTATGCGGCAATTGGATTTGGCACTTTGTTTGGTGGTTGGCGCATTGTTAAAACTATGGGACAGAAAATCACAAAGTTGAAGCCTGTTGGTGGATTTTGTGCTGAGACCGGTGGCGCTGCGACCTTGATTTTTGCAACGATTTTCGGGATTCCGGTCTCAACCACACATACCATCACCGGTGCGATCATTGGCGTAGGCTCTGCACAAAAAATGTCGGCTGTACGTTGGGGTGTTGCTGGTAACATCGTTTGGGCATGGATCTTAACGATCCCAGCATCGGCTTTTGTTGCCGCCATCGCTTGGTGGGTTGGGACAAAGATCTTATAAGTGTTTGGTAGTTTTGTTCGAATGGAAAAAATCCCAGAATGATCAGAATTGATTGTCTGGGATTTTTTATTTTGTGGTCGTTTTGGTCTGACCTATTTACGTAAGTTACATTTTCACATTTGCTTAAATAAATGGACAAAACTACGGCTAACCTCCAGTTTTTCAGTCAAGCCTTTTATCTGCACTAAGTGCCGTCCACGCATATCGCGAACCACTCCCGATATCGCTTTTGAATTGACAAGTGTTGAACGATGGATTTGCCAAAATAGATGCGGATCGAGTTCTTCCGCTAGGTCTCGAACAGGTTTTCGTATTAATGCTTCATAATTCGCCGTTTGTACGCGCGTGTATTTTTCGTCAGATTGGAAAAATAAAATGTCTTCAACTGGTATCAAACGCAATTCCTGTCCAATCGAGGCCTGTATCCATTGTAAGTAATTTGGTTTTGGGGCAATGCCGAGTTGTTTTGCTAATTGCGCAAGCATGTTACTCATGTCATTTGGTTCACTCGCTGTCGTTAAGCGCGCTTTCAGACGCTCTACAGTTTTGCTCAAGCGTTCAGTATCCGCGGGCTTTAAAACGTAATCTACGGCACCTTGATCAAATGCCTCAACAGCATATTGGTCGTAAGCGGTAATGAAAACGATATGTGCTTTTGTGCCGATTGCTTTTGCTGCCTCTAGTCCAGTTTTTGCTGGCATGCGAATATCTAAAAAAGCGAGGTCTGGCTTGAGTGTCTCTACTAATTGAATCGCTTCCTCACCATTTTTTGCTTCGTCCAAAATTTCCAGTTCTGGCCAGACTTGTTGCAAGCGTAGGCGTAATTGATCACGCATGAGTCTCTCATCATCGGCAATAATTGCGGTAGGCATACATTGTTCTTTCTTAGTTTGTCGTCTTGTAATCAGTTATTTTGCAACTTCGTATGGAATCTCTATGGTAACGCAGACACCGCTCGGCTTGTTAGGAGAAATGATCATTTGCGCTTTATCTTTGTAGATGAGTTTGAGTCGCTCCCGAATATTTTGCAATCCGAGCCCAGTGCCATTGCTTGGAACTGCACCAAATCCTAAGCCATCATCAGTAACTGTTACGCGTAATTTGTCTTGCTGTAATTCCGCACGGAATTGTAAGGTTCCTCCTTCTGCCTTGACCTCCAATCCATGTTTGATTGAATTTTCTACCAAGGACTGTAGCATCATTGGGGGGAAGCTCGCATTGCGTAAATTTTCCGGCATGATGAAATCGATGTTAAGACGTTCTTCCATTCGCATCTTTAGCAATTCCAGGTAAGATTTCACCATATCGGCTTCCCGACCTAGATTCGTTTTCGCAGCGTTTTCACGCATTTGTGGAATGACAGCACGCAGATAAGCAATTAAATTTCTTTGCATTTTTGCAGCGCGCGGCGGGTCAGTTTCGATCAAAAATTCTACTGATGCTAGGGTGTTGAATAAGAAGTGTGGTTCCACTTGTGCTTGCATCATTTGCATTTGCGCCTCGCTCACTTGTCGCAAAAGGGATTCGCGTTCTGCGGTTGCATTTGCCTCTTTTGCTTTTTCTTCTGCGCGTACTTTTCCACCAAGAAGCGCCTTCATTCCGAATAAGCCAAATACAAGTAGGAGTACAAAATTTTGAAACCAGCGCGATGATTTGGTTTTCTCTTCATCAGTCGCTTCGGCGGCAGCGTCTGCTGCGGCTCGCTCCATTTCAGCTCTGATTTCACGTGCTAATTCTTTTGGTAACTTGATATGAACGTCATCTTTACCGAATGTAATTCCAGATGACTCTGAATTCTTGTTGTTGTCGGTTGGCTTTCCATCTGCTGAGTCGATCTCAGACGTAACTTTCTCTTGTGTCTCATCAATGATTTTCCAGCCTGAACCATCTATGTCAACTCGCTTGTTATCACCGAGCTTTTTTGGCGTCTTGATTGTAATTCCGGTGTTGTCAATTTCAATCTTTTTGTTATCGATTGAAAAGCTGGTATCAGTAGTGTTTGGGTTTTTTTTCTGAATTTTTCTAACTGATTTTGTTTCTTCCGACGAAAAAAAAGTGTTCTGAATAATATCTGCTGATGCTAGTAACAGCACAGCAAACAGGAAAAATTTCCACCATGAGAGTTTGCTTACCCAAGTAGCGGTTTTATCAAATGCGATATTGAGCCATGAGAGGGTGTTGCGCGCGACTAGACTAGCGGTTTCTATTGTTTTTTGATCCATAGTGATATTTGATAATGGGCTAATGTTGTAAAGTGGCACCAAAGGCTTATTGAACGAAGTTCTGAATGGGCGTGACTGTAATCTAAAGAGCCTTCACTTGACGAAGGATTGCGACAATCTGACGAATTGATGGTACAGATGGGAGTCAGGGAAGATTTTTTTGCTCATTGAGACTGATCAACGATCAGACAAAGCTGATTTGACCAAACTAAACTAAGCCCCGAGATCGTGACTTTTTACTTCGTAGAGAGCCATGCCCTCAGATCGACTTTGGTCAATGGCCTTGCGTAAAGGTAGCCTTGTGCCAAGTTGCAACCGAAAGACATCAAGGTGTCGGCTTGATGTTCAGTTTCAACACCTTCAGCGATGACTTTAATATTGAGACTTTGACTAAGTTGTACAATCATTTTTGCGATGCTACCTTCGCCTGAGCGATCGCTAATTTCGTTGACAAATGCGCGGTCAATTTTTAATTTGTCGACATTGAGTTTTTGTAAATGACTCAATGAAGAAAATCCTGTTCCGAAATCATCGATCGATACTTGCGCACCGAGTCGCTTTATATGCTGCAAAGTTTGAACCAATAATTCTGGATCAGTCATTGCCATCGATTCTGTAATCTCTAGTTCTACACAGTTTGCCGGCGCTTGAGTGTCGTTTAAGGCACGTTCTAGACTTTGCAGAAAAAGAGGATGAGAAAATTGAGCCTGTGAGACGTTGACTGCCATTTTGAAATCTGTAAAACCTAAGGCATGTAACTCCATCAATTCAAAGCATGCACTTCGCAAAACCCATTCTCCGATATCTACAATCAAGCCAGAGTATTCTGCGATTGGGATAAATTGATCTGGCGGAACAAAGTTCCCATCTTCAGTTTTCCAGCGTAGTAGTGCTTCAGCACCAACAGCACGCTCTGTGCGCATATCAATTTGCGGTTGATAGACAACAAATAGCCTTTCATTTTCAAATGCTGCACGTAATGCATGCATCATGCGAACACGCTCGCGAATTTCGACTCCCATGTCGACTGTAAAATAGCTGAAAGAAGCACGTTGGTGCGATTTCGCTCTCTTTAGTGCGATGTTGGTATCTTTGAGGGCATCAGAACTTCCACCTTCATAATTAGCCAATCTTACCAGTCCAATTGTCGATGATAATTGGACTTCTTGGTGATCCACGTTAAATGGGTATTGGAATACATCGAATATATTGTCAGGGGTAACTGAATCTTCATGTCCTAAGAGTGCAAACGTGTCGCCACCAACCCGTGCTAAATCGCAAGCTGTTCCAAAGTGATCAAGAAGGCGTTTCGCTACAGCACATAACAACATATCGCCAAATTGGTGTCCCAAAGCATCATTCGTTTCGGCGAAATGATCTATGTCAACCAGTGAAAGTACACTATTGCGCTTGTTCGGACCATTTAGCGTTTCATTTAAGGTTTGTAGTAGTCTTAGTCGATTTGCTAAGCCAGTAAGCGGATCAAAATAGGCATATTTATGCAGTCTCGAGGTCAGCATCACATTGCTAAGACCGACAGAAATATTGCTGCAAAATACGTCGATTAGTCGTTTGTCCAAATCGCTGATCGGCGTTTGAAGAAATACGCAAATACAACGGTGATCGATATTTTCGAAAAACAGAACCGTCGAATTGGAAGTGAAAACATGGTTTTTTGCATCGAGACTTGATTGAAGCGTTTCACGCATTTCTCGATTATCTATCGCGCCGATGTCATGCTCGATGAATTGGCTAAAGGTTTGGCTGGCCGTAATGACATTGAAATTGACGGCGTTCTGGGTAAGACTATCTTCGGCTGAGCTACAAATGATGCCTTCAATTTTTCTACCGAGTAAATTGCTAATTTGATGAAGTACGCCTGCTGCAAAATTTTGAAGTCCTTTTTGTGACATCAATTCAGTACTCGCATGGACTATCAATTCCAAGCCGCGCTGATTGGCGGTAATCGCGCAAATTTGCTCGTATGAGCGGATTGCAGATGTCACGGTCGTGTAAAGCTTAGTCCGTGTTAGCTCCGACTTTGTTTTGTAGTCATTGATGTCATAGTCGCGTATTGCATCAATTTCTGGGGCATACCCTGGTTGACCAGTTCGTAGGATGATGCGTACATCATCTAATCCAAGTGTCTTGCGCACATAATTAACTAAGTTCAAGCCGGCATCTTCTTGCTCCATTACGACGTCAAGCAATATGACGGCAATGCCGGCTTCCTTCGATAAAATTTCACGCGCCTCAGTTGCTGAATAAGCATGTAAAAAACTCAGAGATCGATTCTGGATCTCCAAGTTGCCAAGTGCGAACATGGTTGCAGAATGCACATCTGGATCATCATCGATGATCATGATGCGCCAACTAGGTTGAGGCGTAGTCATGTCCTTTAAGTGATCGCCACTTAATTCGTCCATGAAGACTAGCGCATCGTCATTCGCATAATTCATATCGCTCATCAGTATTTATGCTCCAATGGAGTTGGCGTCATTTTTCTCTAACTTGTAAACTTATTCTACAATTTCATCTTGTTACCATGATGAGTGTTGCTCCAGTATAAAACAACTAGTGAGAAATAAACTGTTGGTTTGGTGCAAATGTTGAGTTTAAATCGCTTTTTTCTTGGAATCGATTCAGATTGGTGCTTTTGACTCCTGAATGTTTGGAGTAAGACTGATAAAATGCGGGTAATTTTTATATTTTTATAGTGAAGAAATATGTCTGGAAATACCTTCGGTACTTTATTTACGGTGACAACTTTTGGTGAGTCTCATGGGCCGGGGATAGGTTGTGTTGTTGATGGTTGCCCCCCTGGATTGGCGTTGACTGAGTTAGATATTCAGCCTGAACTTGATCGGCGTAAGCCTGGTACTTCGCGTCATGTCACTCAGCGACAGGAGGCAGATAAGGTTGAAATCTTATCTGGCGTTTTCGAAGGTAAAACAACAGGGACACCTATCGCATTGCTAATACGAAATGAAGATCAGCGCAGCAAAGATTACGGCAATATTGTCGAAACCTTTCGTCCAGGTCATGCTGACTTCACCTATTGGAATAAATATGGGATTCGTGATCCGCGCGGCGGAGGGCGGTCTTCGGCACGTTTGACCGCGCCAGTTGTTGGTGCTGCCGCAATCGCGAAAAAGTGGTTGTTTCAAAAATTTGGTACGACCTTTAGTGGTGGAATGACTCAGCTTGGTGACATCGCCATTCCATTTTCGTCTTGGGAGTTTACTTCGAACAATCCATTTTTTGCGCCGACAGATAATACTGAAGTCATCTCAAAATTGGAATCTTACATGGATGACTTGAGAAAAGCTGGTGATTCCATCGGCGCGCGTATCGATGTTGTGGCAAACAATGTGCCAATTGGTTTGGGTGAGCCAATCTATGACAAGTTGGACGCTGAAATTGCTTACGCGATGATGGGGATTAATGCAGTTAAAGGCGTGGAGATTGGCGCTGGGTTTGCTTCGATCGCCCAACGTGGTTCTGAACACGGAGATGAAATTACTCTTGACGGCTTTCAAAGTAATAATTCAGGTGGAATCTTAGGCGGTATTTCGACTGGGCAAGAGATTCGAGTGTCGATGGCAATCAAACCAACGTCTTCAATACGCACGCCTAAGCGTTCCATCGATAAACAAGGGCACCCTGTTATGGTGGAAACTTTTGGTCGCCACGATCCTTGTGTAGGAATTCGCGCGACGCCAATTGCTGAGGCGATGTTGGCCTTGGTATTAATGGACCATGCGCTGCGTCATCGTGCGCAATGCGCTGATGTGAATGTTAGCTAAGTAATTCATATCTCATGATTTGATGTTTTTAAATCTCACTTTATTTTGAGAAAATTGCCAAATAAAAATTGGTTAGTTGTCTGTATAAAGCGAATTTTTGGTTTTATATTTTGTAAAAAAGGGAATTTTTAAATTTTATTTCGATAAAGCCACGTTGAAAAAAATGGTTTAACCGGTTTTGCGGTGCACAATTGTGGCATAATCAAAGGCTATTTTTTTGCTTCATGAATTCTTTAATTAAAGATACCGATTATGGCCAAGACGCTTTACGACAAACTTTGGGAATCTCACGTTGTTCACACAGAAGATGATGGTACATCAATACTTTATATCGATCGTCATTTATTGCATGAAGTGACCAGTCCTCAAGCGTTTGATGGGCTAAAACTAGCGGGACGTCAGCCATGGCGCATTTCCGCCAATTTAGTCGTCGCTGATCACAATGTTCCGACCACAAATCGTCAAGATGGCATTGTCGATCCAGTCTCTCGTTTGCAAGTCGAAACACTCGATGCCAACGCCAAAAAATATGGTTTAACTTATTTCGCGATGAACGATCTGCGTCAGGGGATTGTGCACGTGATCGGTCCTGAACAAGGTGCAACTTTGCCGGGTATGACGGTTGTTTGTGGTGATTCGCATACCTCCACACATGGCGCTTTCGCTTGTTTGGCGCATGGTATTGGCACTTCAGAGGTTGAGCATGTTCTCGCTACGCAAACCTTGCTGGCAAAAAAATCAAAAGCGATGTTGATTCGGGTTGATGGCGAAACTCCTTCTGGTATTACGGCTAAAGATATCGTGTTAGCGATTATTGGAAAGATCGGTACTGCAGGTGGTACTGGCTACGCAATTGAATTTGCTGGTGCTGCCATCGAACGTCTCTCAATGGAAGGTCGTATGACTGTCTGCAATATGGCGATTGAGGCGGGTGCTAGAGCTGGCATGATTGCGGTCGATCAAACGACAATCGATTACGTGAAAGGGCGACCTTTTAGCCCAAGTGCAAATGATTGGGAAAATGCCCTCGCTTATTGGAATACCTTACGCTCGGATGATGGGGCGCTGTTTGATACCGTCGTGACTTTGAATGTCGCGGACATTCAACCTCAAGTTACATGGGGAACTTCGCCCGAAATGGTGGTTGCTATCGACGGACAAACGCCAGATCCAAAAAAAGAAACTGATGCTGTCAAGCGTGATGCGATTGAAAAAGCTCTCGCCTATATGGATTTGCGTCCGAATATGGCAATCAGTTCAATTCAAATAGATAAAGTTTTTATCGGCTCTTGTACTAATTCACGTATTGAAGATTTGCGGGCTGCAGCGAAAGTAGTTGCGGGCAAAACGCGGGCCGCTAATGTGAAATTGGCGATGGTGGTGCCGGGTTCTGGCTTGGTAAAAAAGCAGGCTGAACAAGAAGGCTTAGATAAAATTTTTACTGCGGCTGGTTTTGAATGGCGTGAACCAGGTTGCTCTATGTGTTTAGCAATGAATGCTGACCGCTTGGATCCTGGCGAGCGGTGTGCTTCAACTTCGAATCGCAATTTCGAAGGCCGGCAAGGGCAGGGCGGTCGTACGCACTTGGTCTCCCCAGAAATGGCCGCCGCCGCTGGCATCGCTGGTCATTTCGTCGATGTACGCAATTTTGCTTAACTCACAAAAAAGGATGCAACAATGAAAAAATTAACTGTTCTCTTAACGCTGACGATGGTTTTCCTGAGTTTGACAGCTTGCAATACGATCCAAGGGATTGGTAAAGATGTGAAAAAAGCGGGCGAAGTTGTGGAAAGTGCAGGAAAGAAATAGTCATGGAAAAGTTTACTTTGTTAGATGGTTTGGTTGCACCTCTGGATCGCGCCAATGTTGATACGGATGCCATCATTCCTAAACAATTCTTGAAGTCGATTCTACGCACAGGTTTCGGACCAAATCTATTTGACGAATGGCGTTATCTTGATCATGGCGAACCTGGCGTGGATAACAGCTTGCGCCCATTGAATCCGGATTTCGTATTGAATCAGGCGCGTTATCAAGGAGCGTCAATTTTATTGACGCGCAAAAATTTTGGCTGCGGCTCTTCACGTGAACATGCGCCTTGGGCGCTGGATCAGTTTGGGTTTCGTGTAGTGATCGCACCGAGTTTTGCCGATATTTTCTTCAACAATTGTTTTAAGAACGGTTTGCTGCCCATCGTGTTGAGCGAAGAGAATGTTGATTATCTGTTTAGTCAAGTTCGTGACAACGAAGGCTTGCGTTTGCAAGTCGATTTAGAGTCGCAAACAGTTGGTTTGAAAACGACTGGTGAAAGTTTTCCATTTGAAGTTGATGCGTTCCGCAAATATTGTTTGCTCAACGGTTTGGATGATATTGGTTTGACTTTGATGCATGCTGAAAAAATTCGTGCGTTCGAGGAGAAGCACATCGCGGCTCGTCCTTGGTTGGCAGCTGTCATCTAATTTAATTCGCCATTCACATTTATATTTTTCTCATTTACATATCAGCATGAAAATTGCCATTTTGCCGGGTGACGGCATTGGTCCTGAAATCGTTGATCAGGCCGTTAAAGTTCTAAAAGTTTTGGGTGAGTCCTTTGAAATGGAATTCGCTCCTGTGGGGGGCGCGGGATATGAAGCCGCAGGGCATCCATTGCCAGAAGCGACACTGAAATTGGCACAAGATGCAGATGCTGTGTTGTTTGGTGCTGTGGGTGATTGGAAGTACGATAGCCTTGATCGACCACTGCGTCCTGAGCAGGCAATTTTAGGTCTGCGTAAAAACCTGAATCTATTTGCCAATTTACGTCCTGCGATTTTGTATCCAGAGTTGGCAGGGGCTTCGACTTTGAAGCCTGAAGTGGTTTCAGGTTTGGATATTTTGATTATTCGTGAATTGACTGGTGACATTTACTTTGGTCAGCCACGTGGTGTACGCGAATGTCCTGATGGGCCATTCAAAGGTCAACGCGAAGGTTTTGACACGATGCGTTATGCGGAAGGCGAGATTCGTCGTATCGCGCATGTGGCATTTCAGGCGGCGCGCAAGCGAGACAAGCGCTTAACTAGCGTGGATAAGGCGAATGTATTGGAGACTTTCCAATTCTGGAAAGACATCATGATTGATGTCCACAAAGAATATCCAGACGTCGCTTTGGATCACATGTACGTTGATAATGCGGCGATGCAATTAGTTCGTGCGCCGAAGAAGTTCGACGTGATGGTGACGGGGAATATGTTTGGTGATATTTTATCGGATGCTGCCGCGATGTTGACAGGTTCTATCGGCATGCTGCCATCGGCTTCGCTTGATGCAAACAATAAAGGCTTGTACGAGCCTTCACATGGCTCAGCGCCAGACATCGCTGGTAAAGGTATCGCAAATCCATTGGCAACGATATTGTCTGCGGCCATGATGCTGCGTTATTCGTTGGGCAAAGTGGAGCAGGCGGATCGTATTGAAGTAGCTGTAAAGGCAGTGTTGACACAAGGTTTGCGCACGCCAGATATTTTTGAAGATGGCTGTGTCAAAATCGGTACCTCGGAAATGGGTGATGCCGTGGTGAGGGCTTTAGTTTAATTTTTATGTAAACAGGGAGACCTGTAATTTTTAGGGAAAGATGATGAAACTAGTTGGTTTGGTCGGTTGGCGTGGAATGGTTGGTTCGGTCCTCATGCAGCGTATGCAGGAAGAGGGGGATTTTGCTCGTATAGAACCTGTGTTTTTTTCAACTTCTAATACCGGTGGCGCAGCGCCAACGATGGCAAAGAATGAAAAGACATTGAAAGACGCAAATGATATTGATGCATTGAAGAAGTGCGACATTATTATTACCTGCCAAGGTGGCGACTATACCTCTGAAGTTTTTCCGAAATTACGCGCAGTTGGCTGGAACGGTTTCTGGATTGATGCGGCATCGACATTGCGCATGGAAAACGATGCTGTCATTGTGCTCGATCCTGTTAATTTAGATGTGATTAAGAGTGCATTAAGTCGCGGCGTTAAGAACTACGTTGGGGGCAATTGCACAGTATCTTGTATGTTGATGGGGTTGGGTGGTTTGTTCCAACACGGTTTGGTTGAATGGATGTCTTCCATGACCTACCAAGCAGCATCTGGCGGTGGAGCGCAACACATGCGTGAATTGTTGACGCAATTTGGTTCAATCAACGCAGAAGTGAAAGCATTGCTTGATGATCCTGCGGCGGCGATCTTAGAGATTGATCGTAAAGTTTTGGCGAAACAGCATAGTTTCAGCGGTGATGAGACGAAGCAATTTGGCGTGCCTTTGGCGGGTAATTTAATCCCTTGGATCGACAAAGATTTGCATAATGGTGTTTCCAAGGAAGAATGGAAAGCTGGTGCGGAAACCAATAAGATTCTTGGTTTGGGCGAAGCATTTGGATTAAAAGCGATTCCGGTTGACGGCTTGTGTGTGCGTATTGGTGCAATGCGCTGTCACTCTCAAGCTTTGACGATTAAACTGACTAAAGACGTGCCGCTCGATGAAATTGCCGATATGCTCGCTCAAAACAATCCTTGGGCGAAGGTCGTTCCAAATACGCGTGAAGATTCTATGCGTCACTTAACACCTGCAGCGGTGACTGGTAGTTTGACAATTCCCGTCGGTCGTTTGCGCAAAATGCAAATGGGCGGCGACTATTTGTCTGCATTCACTGTCGGTGATCAATTATTGTGGGGGGCCGCCGAGCCCTTACGTCGTATGCTGCGTATCTTAATTGAGCAATAAGTCTCTCGAAAATGAGTTGGAATGGAAAAAGGGATGGATTTCATTCCTTTTTTTTATCCATTTATTCTATGATTGTTAGAAATTGTCTAGTGGTAACAACGAAATGGCTCTGAAAGTCATATTTCAGCTCTTAATGTATTTACCATACCTAGAATTCACGTTAAGCTTGCGCGACAAGTTGGGTAATGTTATCTTGAATTAACATACCTTTCGTTTGTGTAAGTTTGCCAGAAGGTACTGCAAACATTGTATTGACTAAATTTCCCAGGAAATGTTCTAAACATGCATAATTACAAACGCTTACCGATAAGCTTTTTGGGAAGTAAGGTGCTAAAAGCAGCAGCCTTATCTTCATTACTTGTCTTTTCAAATGCATACGCGACTGGACTAGGAAAGTTGACAGTGCTGTCGTCACTTGGTCAACCATTGCGGGCTGAGATTGAACTAACATCTCCGAATAAAGAAGAAATCAGTTCTTTGGTGCCGAAAGTGGCGTCAATCGAGGCGTTTAGGCAAGCGAATATCGAGTTTAACCCAGCTTTATTGTCTTTACGGTTTGCCGTTGAACAGCGGGGTAATTCTTATATTATTCGGGTTACCTCGACTCAAGCTATGAATGAGCCTTGGGTTGATTTCTTATTGGAAATGAATGCAAGCAATGGAAAGCTTGTGCGAGAGTACACATTTTTGCTTGATCCTGCTGAATTGGCAACTGGGCAATCCGCACAAATCGCGAATCCGACCGCTTCGATAAGA
>JAYVHZ010000313.1:0-4565 GCA_043770645.1 Undibacterium sp.
TTACCCACCACAGTGCAGGCAAATCAATGGAAATACTTCATGGATCCGCGCGATCAGTTTCGCCCACAGATAACGTGCTGGCGATCGTTTGGTGCTCGACTGAGCTTCTTCCTATGGCATATCCGAGTTAACTGAGAAAGTCGAAAGCCTGCAATTTGCCAGTCATTTTGGCCGTGTAGCCACTCGGCTTGAGCGAATTCGGTGTCATGAGTAAATCAAGTATTTTAATATTGCACCGACTGATGTCCCATTTCTGATATGGAATGGCACGATCAATTTTAAGCGGCTTAAGATCATTTTTGAAGAACTAGATTTAGCTCGGCGATCACCCGATAATCAAACTCTATTTTTCCTTATTTCTCGTGCAGATCCAAAATTTGAACATATCCTGCAGGAAACGTGCTAATTTGCCTCAATCAAGTCTTCAACTGCCAGCAAGGCATCCGCTTTAGGACCGGTCAAGTCCGTCATCACAAAATCAATCCTTAATCCGTAGCCAGACAGAGAGACTTGAACCTGCGTTTGGAATTTTTGGGCAATAACATCTACAGCAGCCATATATCGCTGCCCCAATATAGGTAATTTTCTCATCGTTTCTAAAATAATGTCCGCTGACGTTCCAGTCTACGTGACGCCAATATCCCACACCTTACACTCACCAATATCATTCCTAATGCAGTGTGCATTGCCACACGCGATGCCGTAAACCGCGAATACAGTAAGTCAAATTTTAGTGAGTATCCGACTAGTCCCGTAAGGGGGGGTGTAAGGATTCCTACGTAAATGAGTAACAAGCGAAAACAAATTTGGAATCAAAGTATTTTAGCGTCACCGAACGACAGGTAACGCCCCAAAGCGGACGTAGCCGGTGCCAATTCAATTTCATGATTTGTGCATCGCCAAATCTCGTAAGTGGACCTTCGCGGGAGACAATCAGGTTTTGAACTTGGCAGGCGACACTGCATAGAAGCAGACTGTGACGAACACCCGCCTCCGGGCAATGTAGTTGCACGAGTTTGGAGGCTAACTTCGCTTCTGCCCCCATTACCGCCATGGACTCTGAACGCCCCCCCGCCGTAATGCAAGCTCACTTGGGCGGTGCATAAAATCGAATTCGATTTCGTCCCGCTTCCTTGGCTTCATACATCGCAAGGTCAGCCCATTTGAGCACTTCGACCGGAGAGTTGTGTTGACCCAAAAATAGCGCAACGCCAATGCTGCCGGTGCATTGATGTTCCACGCTGGCCGGTTGTTTCCCCTCCTTATTCAGAGTCAAATAATAAGGTTCTGCCAATGAGATGCGAATCTTCTCAGCGATTGCTCGCGCCCGGTTTGTCGATTCGTTCAAATCGGCAGTCAACCCATTAATCAGTACAACAAATTCATCACCGCCAAAACGCGCGACGGTATCGGTTTCACGAACGCAGGTCAGCAACCGTTTCGCTGCGTCAAGCAGCAGCTGGTCACCCACCTCATGTCCGTGTACATCGTTGAGAGGTTTGAAATTATCAAGATCAAGAAAAATCAGCGCGCCGTAGTGCCCACTGCGCCTGCTGGCAGCGATGGCCTGGGTGAAGCGGTCACCCAAAAGGCGGCGGTTCGGCAGCCCGGTTAGCGCGTCATGGCTGGCTAGTGTTCGCACTTGGTCAAGCGCCTGGCGAAGTTGCAAGTGGGTGTTCACGCGGGCACGCACCACGGCCGCATTGACGGGTTTGGTGATGAAGTCCACGGCACCGAGTTCCAGTCCAAGCGCTTCATCGTGGGGGTCGTTCTGGGCTGTGACAAAGATGATCGGAATCTCCTTCGTGCGCTCGTCGGCCTTCAAGCGCCGGCAAACTTCATGCCCATCCATGTCGGGCATCATCACATCGAGCAGGATCAAGTCGGGGAGTTGCTCTTCACAGGCTTCGAGTGCCTGTGATCCCGTGGTGGCGACACGCACTTGATGCGTGCCGCTGAATATTTGATACAGCGTGTGGATATTGAACGGCTGGTCGTCGACCACCAGCAAGCTCGAGACATGGTGCGGAACTAAATTAAGAACCATTTTCCGACTCTCCTTTATTTGCCACATCGTCTACATCGGATGAAATCGCGGAGAGCAAGGCATTGCACGCATCGATTGCCCTGACAAAATCGATCCTCGCAAGCGCTTGCTCCAACGCCGACAATTTTTCAAGCTGGCCGGTATCTAGCGTATTGCCAAATTCTTGGCGAAGCTTTTCGCCAAGCATGGTGGCCCGCATGTCCCTGAGCTTCAACAAGGCCGCGAGTTCCTGCAGGGTCGCGGCAAAAGCGTCACCATCCAATACTTCAGAGACCGAATGGTCTAATTTCGGTAACGGAGGCGGCACCGATGGCAGCTGCGAATGAGACAAGGCCGCCAGCACCTGGGCGAGTTGGCTAGTCAAGTCTGCAGACATGTCCGCCAGAGTAGCGGCAGTCTCGCTACTGGGATTGGCAAGCGTATTGGCCAAAGTCGACTCAATTTGCTGCGCCTGTGCGGATAAAGTTACCGCCCCCACTGTGGCGGCCAAACCTCGCAGCGTATGCGCCGATCGTATCGCCTGTGCGTATTCGCCCCCGGTGACATAGCGCTGCAGCTCCGCCACCAACGAGGTGGCATCGCTGCGAAACCCGAACGCGACTTTGTTGTAGAACGCATAGTTGCCGCCCAAGCGTTTGGTCGCGGCGTCGACGTCAATGATTGATTCGTCCGTCGCGGTGGCAGTCGCGCCGACAACCGGTGCTGACTCAGACAAGGTTTCGAAATTCGGCGCGGGCGCCAATGCATCGGCACCTAGGTGGCCCGTGTGGCGCAATACGGTGCTGATCAGCGCATCAAGATCGATCGGTTTAGCTATATGGTCGACCATTCCAACCGCATGGCAGGCTTCTTTGTCAGCTTCCATGGCATTGGCGGTCATGGCGATGATAGGCACCCCGCGCATGCGGGGTGCTGCGCGTACGCGGCGAGTGGCTTCTAGCCCGTCGATGTCTGGCATCTGCACATCCATCAGGATGGCATCAAATGGAGGATCGGCGGCCAAAGCCTGCTTAACACCTTCCAGCCCGCCGCCAGCAACAACGATTTGCGCGCCACAGTTTTCCAGCAACTCACGCGCGATTTGCTGATTGAGTAGATTGTCTTCCACCACCAAAAGGCGCAAACCGGCGAGCTGCACGCTGGCTGGTATGGCACTATGACGGACATGCTCACCCTTGCACTCAATAATGGCTTCGTGCACAACATCATAGAGCATGGAGGCAGTAATCGGCTTGACTAGGTAGCCGTCAATCAGGTCGGTTTCAAACTCTGTTTTTTTGTTGAGCAGTTCGCGGCTGGCTGCAGTGACCATGATGACGACGTGTGCCTGTCCGCCTTGTTCGAGCTGGCGAATCTTGCGGGTAGTCTCCCACCCGTCCATACCTGGCATGCGCCAATCCATCAGCACAAGATCGTAGTGCGGAGTATCTGCTTGTTCGAGATGCGCCATTGCCGCTTCCCCGCTAACGACGCTTTCAACCTGCCAGCCCATCGCGATTGCCATTTCATTCAGGATCTCGCGAGATAGCGCGTTGTCGTCAACGATCAATACGCGCAGCCCCCCCCCGCCCGGAGACAGCAATGCTTGCAAATGACTGGCTCCGGCTGGATCAGCATTTGGGCTGGAGCTTGTGGCGGCCAAAGCTGGGCTAACACTCACGGGTATGCTGAAAGAGAAACGACTGCCTTTGGCGAACTCGCTCTCAACGGTCAGCGAGCCGCCCATTAGCGCCACCAATCGCTGACTGATGGCCAACCCCAACCCCGTACCACCAAAACGGCGACTAGTAGTCGACTCCGCTTGGCTAAAACCTTCAAAAATATAGCTAAGCTTGTCTGCCGCAATGCCAATGCCCGTGTCACGTATCGAAAATTCAAGCTCTACTTGATCGGCCTCGCGCTGTAGCAATCGAATACTCAGCACCACTTCGCCCTGCTCGGTAAACTTCAGCGCGTTACCAGTTAGATTGATCAATATCTGACGCAAACGCATTGCATCGCCGATCACAACGGGCGGTACATCAGACGCCAACTGAAACAGAACCTCGACATTTTTATTGCCCAGATTCGCAGAGAGGATCACCGATAACTCGTGCAGCAAGTCGCCAATCACAAAGGCGTGGTTATCCAATTCGAGTTTGCCCTCTTCGACCTTGGAGAAATCGAGGATGTCGTTGATGATCCCCAAGAGTGCCTGCGTTGCGCCTTCGGCCTTTCGAGTGTAATCGCTCTGGCGCGACGTCAGTTCGGTGTGTTGCAGCAGTTGCAGCATGCCAAGTATGCCGTTCATGGGCGTGCGGATTTCGTGGCTCATCGTCGCCAGGAACTGGCTCTTGGCCAGGTTGGCAGCCTCGGCAGCCTCTTTGGCGCGCAGCAGCGAGGCGTTGGCGTCATCGGCTTCCAGGCTGTGGCGCATGGACCGCAGCGCGGTTTCGCCGAACTCGCGCGTGGCGCCGTACATGGTGACGCCGAACAGCAGCGCCAGCACCGCCAGCGGCACCGAATTGGCCGGCCCCGG
>JAYVHZ010000314.1:0-6287 GCA_043770645.1 Undibacterium sp.
AGGGAGGTTGCTTTGGACCCTATCCTGGCACATAAGACAATCAAACCTCGCTTTCCCAATGAGAAGACCGGTTTTTGAGATGATGTGACACGTCAAGAATTTGACGGTTGGCTGGCGGGGATCACAAATCGCTCGCTAACCCTCATGGATATTAGGTTTCCATCAATTGAATTTGAAAAGTACCGTCAAAAATACCGTCTTTCGTCAAAGTGTCTCGGTTTCGACACGCTCCGATTGATTGAGCCACATCGACACTTGCCTTCAGTACAGCACGGGACTACCAGACACTGATTCTGTCGCCGTTGAGTGGCAGTAGGAAACTTGTTAGAGGTGAATCAGGCTTGCCGCCGTCGATTCCATGCGTACCGGGCCTAGCGTACCTTTCCAAACGGGTTCGGTTTGTGTGCTAACGTCGGCACTAACCCGCTGTGACTTTCCTGTGACACAGTGTGAACCTTGCCTTCATTTGCATGACCATTCCTATGGCGCAGCCGACGTTTCGGTGTCACCAAACACTTCAACAGGCGGCCGATGGACTCCTATCTGGCCTTATTTCAAAAATCCGATCTGGCCATTCGTCGGCCACAATACCCGCCAATGCCTAAAAACTAATAGGCGACCTTGCTAACAATTCAGCCTCAGACGGACCGGGTAGTCCTTCGAGAAACTCATCTGTCCAACAGACATGAAGCCCAGGGGTGGCTTGTAGCCGCCTGTAGAACTCCAGGTCCGTTTCATCGGGAAACCTTGCCATTACTCTGTTGAGAGTTTCGATAGCCGCATCTTCTTCTGACATCATGATTTCCATGCCCTTTCCGCTGGCAGCGGTCTCGCCCACTCATCATCTTGATCCCAAGTGTTGACCACGATACCCGCTTGAAACTCAGCATAATGTTCGCTTGCGAACCGAGCCAACTTGGTCATTACTGAATACTCAACAAGCGGCCCGGTCGGCATCCGTAACGTACCAGAGTACCAATGCGCAAACAGTGGCTCATCACCGATCAGTTTGTATACGCCCCGGATGCCAGTTAGGAATAGGCGGTCATTCTTGACTACCCAGCAGCCCTCGTAGCTGCTCCATCCCGAAAGAGGATAGCCATTGGCACTCGCCGACATCTCAGCGTCACTCAACCTGACAATTCGCGGGTGAGCTTTCAGTTCAGGTTCACGGTCCACCATTGAGAGCCTTTGACCTTCAAACACGATGCGTCCATGAACTGCATCAACTTGGTCGAGGCTTTCAGGACCAGTCGCATATAAGTCGCGGAGTTGTGCGTCGATGTCTACCGACAAGGGTCCGTCGATCACATAGGGCGCTTGTATCCCGCCACATGCATAGAGTGGCGGAATCTCGGTCGGCATCAACACCCGTTTGCCAGAGTAATCTGGATGGTAGGTGAGCAAACGACTCGTCATGGCGGTGACATTTCTATGAATAGCTGGCTTGGCATGTTGTCAGTCTATCCCTCGAAGCTGACAGCAAAAGTTTATCTATTCAATCGCCGCCTCAACTGGAACCCGACACGCCAACTCAGCAATTCAGCGTGAGTTGGTGGCCATTTAGACCCCAAGCCAGGCACAGTCTCGATGAGTAGCCCAGGTGCTGAGCACTTCAATGAAGTTTATTTGCGGTATGCCAGCTATGCCTGCTTGAAAATCTCGGTGCCTCGAGAGTCCGGTAGGCCAGAGTAAACGTTCATTCCAATACGTGTACCTAAGATCAGCTTATCGGTCTGCTAAATCAACGCGGTATTCTTATTTTTATCTGAGGCCATTTGGCCTGAAGTACACCGGAGCATCGCTCGACGACCGATGCCACTTTTCTTACGACTGGAAACAGCTAAAGCGACCAACCCCAACAGAAGTGTGGCGAGAGTTCCGGGTTCTGGCACGGAAAGTACTGTCAACAAAAATGCGTGCTGAGGGTCCGTGGTTCGAGGCCCTTGCGCTACGCCAACTATCCAACCATTGTCATTTATGCCTGTAGCGGTCACCAAGGTCCACCCTGCATTCCTGGCTTCTATGTTCAAAAAATCATTCAGATCAAAAATTGCGCCGCCATCCCACAAAGTAGCATGGGAAGCAGAATTGCCGGGCAACAGGTGACTACTACCTACGATTCGCCCACTCTCATTAATTGCGTTCGCAAAACTGTGATCGCCACCAAGGGTACCTAGGTCGGTCGCGATTCCTCCCGACCAAGCCATTGCGTGAATGCGACCACTTCCAATTGCCCCTGTCACGTCGCGGTAACCGACGACATCACCTAAATTGTTAATTGCGATTGCGACGCTATAACCGCCTCCAGTTATGGCACCCAAATCGGTTACCCCGTTGCCGTCCCAGACAGTGGCGTGAATGCCCGCGTTTGCTAAGGTCTGACTCATACCGACGACGCGCCCAGAGTCGTTAATCCCAAAGGCGGCACTGCTTGTCCCGCCAAGCGTGCCTAAGTCAGTGATACTTTGACCGTCCCAGAGGGTTGCATGGGAGGCGGTGTTTCCTGCAAGATCACTATGACCAACGACTTTTCCTGAACTGTTGATTGACGTGGCATTGCTACTGGTTCCACCTAAAGTACCAAGAAAAATTGATGAAATGCCGTTCCAAACTGTGCCTTGTGAAACCCAATTCCCGCCGATGACTGTTGTTGTCCCGACTACTACTCCGGCGTCATTAATGCCGACAGCATTGCTGATTGTTGTGGCACTAGTATTGAGGTCGAGAATTGAACCGCCCGCCCAAACTGTCGCATGTTGCTCGTTAAGGCCAACATACGGGCCATTTCCGAGTGTGTAGCTGGAGCCAACAATTGTTGCCGCGTTGTTAATTGAACTAGCGAAACTAGTCGTTCCACCCAGTGTCCCGAGATCGAAAAATCGGTAGACGGGTGTTGCGTTCGCGGTAGCTAACGACCCAAGTATGGTGGCGACGGTTAGAAACCCGAGCAGGTTGCGCAGCGTATGTCTTTTAAGAGCATGGGTCGATGAGTTTGCCAAACCGAAGGCGCGCCAAATAAAACTGTTGAAACCCCTCAGAAACTTGATTATTGAGTTGGCATTCATATTGGTGTGGTCGAAAGCAAGAAATACGCCTTCAACTTCTTGCGGGTCATTTTCATCTTGTGAATCAAGGATGCCGTTGCCTAAATGTCGTCGGTGAGACTTTTGTTAAGTCCGTCTTTGTAAAGTATTCCGACAAGCGTGGAGGCTGGCTTAGATATTGACATCGGCACGGTAGCCATCGCTTATCTACAGCCTGGTTCAACTTCTTCGGAGCGCCGCGAAAGTTGACTGTCAAACTGTAGCGGGCTATTCGTGCAATCTTCGAACTCGTCCGCTCCTAGCTATTTGCGTTCAAGGGTGCGTCCATCAATACCCGGGGTGCAATTCCTCTTTGGACTTCCTGTGTAGTGGCGTTACAAATTGCGTTGGCAGTCATCGCTGCATTCGCTGTGCCATTTTTCCTGTTCGATTGCTGCTCAGAAATGTCTTTATACATCGAGCACGTTACCGTGGTTTGCGGCTTCGCGCGCTTGGAGGCCAAGATATGGCTAGTCCAGGGCTTGGGTCCATCCACATTCCAGGCACTGGACCAAGTTTTCCGTTGGGTCTTTTTTAATGGACGACAAGCAGTCCGGGCAATCCATCCAACCGTAGCCAGACCTGGGATATTTATTTTTGGTGCTTGCCGACGATGCCCGTTTTAATTGAGTGACTAAAGGGGCCTCAGTCGTTCCCTTGTGAATTTTCTTTGAGGGTGCGCGGCTACGGCGAATCGGCTGACTACGTGTGACTTTGAAGTCATGTTGTTTGTTGTGACAAGCATAACAAAGGGTCACCAGGTTTCGCTTGTCATTCGTTCCGAATTTGTAGAGCGGTATTATGTGATGGACATGTAGCTCTGTCTGCGAGAATGCTCGGCTACAGCATACGCATCTGTACCGATCTTGTAGACGAACGTCGCGCTTCACTTCTTCAAACGCAGTTTCTAAAGTGCGTTCGATCGTTTCTCGTGTTGAATTGACAATACCAACAGCGTGTGCACGTAGCAGGCGGTCCTCTTTCAGTTTTGTTGGTGCCGGGAAAGTGGCCTCAATAATATATTGCGCCAGGTCTCTCTTTGCCGTGCATTCGACAGTCAGCAAGTTCGATCTAAGCTGAGTGAGTCTCACGTCAATTTCTGATTGCTCGACAAAATGCTTACGCGTGACCTCACGATGGTCTGCGATCATTTGCGCACGGATTGAGGCGGCAATTCTGCTGACATTGGCTTGCCTCTCGCTGCCATCAATGAAGGATTGGTAAATGGATGACAGAAATCCCTCGCTATTGCGTGCCTGAATTTGCGCAATGCCAGTGATTTGGAGAAAATTCTTTTCTTCCAAATTTGGCGGGGGTCGCTTGCGGTTCTCTAACTTGAAAATCTCGCGTTCAACATTTTCACGTCGTTGCTGTTGAAATGTGAGGCGCTGTGCTGTGAGTATTTGATCCGGTGAAAACTCGGAACTGCCAATCTCAGTGATGCACCATTGGCAGATTGTCAGCCGAACACTTTGAAAACGTGCTTTCCTGTTGGGCTGACAACATATTTGGCAAATCATTGCGACTGCGCTCGGTCAGAATTTTTCCCGGTGGGTCGATCCAACTTGACATGCGCCGCCAGTCCCAAAATGGTTTCTACCTGTCCCGCTGCGCGCATGATCTGGTAAAGGTCAAGCTGCTCGGCGGTCGTGTCCTGATTCACGTAGTTTGCAAGGTAACTTTGGGACTTGCACTCGACACCGTTCCGGGCGCACACAATGTACGCGGTGGACTCTGCTTCCAACTCCTCCTGAGCATGAATCAGTTTGGCCCGATCTGGGATGCTCAAATACTTGTCTTTCCCAAGGTGACCCAGGAACAGGTGTGCAAGTTCATGGGCAAGGGTAGAAAACTGCACGTTTGGATTGTGATTTTTATTGACGTTCATCCGATAGGTCGTCGGCTCGTCTGGCTTGCCCGGGCGTTTAACTACTTCGATGGAGCCCGCCTTGCGGTCACCCGTGTCCACCTTGTTCCACATGACGCACTTTTTGACAAGCAGGTGGGCAAACCGGTCAAGTGCCATTTGGTTGATGATGCCCGTTGCAGCGAATGCGGTCACACCCGCCGGGATAGGCTCGCCATCGGTATCCATCAGGTCATAGACCAATGCTACTGGACCAAACGGCCAAAGGATTAGCAGCGGTCTTGCGCCGTCCTTGACAGTGCGTTGAAAAGTATCCCGCCAGTCGCGCGCGGAGGCGGCGTGGTTCAACCCTGGCTTCTGAATCTGCAAAAGCAAGGCATTGAACGGTGCGAAATTGCGCAAGCGGACAGCAAAATCGAGCAGGTTCTTGTAGTCCGCGCCTTTCCGGTATAGGCGCGAATCTTCGAGCAATTGGTCGAGAAGGGACCGCGCGGCCTCGGCATCGCTGGAAATCTGGGGGGTGACACCCTCTTTCATTTCTCGCCGCCTCCATGTTGTTGGCACAATGGTAGAGCGGTTTTGCTGAATTGCCTACCGCCGGTGTGATCATGCAGGGCGCATATCTTGACCATTGGCCCCCAGTTTTCGATGACCAACAGGAGTGCGACCATGCATGCAGTAGATATCGGCGACCTGGTTTTTCGGCACGACGAAGTTACCTTGAAAGTCCATCATGGTGACTTTGTCCTGGCACAGTTGCCATTGGCAAGCGTATTGGAATTTGCGCGACGGTTTGACCATGCGTCCAAAGAGGCGGAGGATGCGAATGGTTTCAAATTGATAGTCGCCCCAGCTTTTCCCTATCAGGGGGTTAGCAGTTGGCAGCCTCAACAGACTTTGACTTGGGATTGATGGCAAACAGTCGGTGTCGTCCAAGAGCTATGAACACTTCAAATCAGCGTTTGGACTACCCAGCCGTGCGAGCGCAGTGTCAGGAAGCGTTCGGGGAAAGACCACCTCGGGCCTTACTCAAATCAGTCGGCCTGATGGACGGGGGAACGCTGGTCCTGGCGGAAGCAATGCAGTCAGCGGTTCAAAGCGGCCAGCCTTTGGACTTCGACATCTTTGCGAGAGATTTTTTCAATCAATTGGCGGATTGAGGAGAGGACCGAGGCTGGCACGACGATGAACACTGCCAGCATTAACATCAAGGGTGACACAACTCGCCTTGATCCCATCCAAAAAACTCAAAATCGATCAGTGACGCAAATGAGAGTGCTGGAGGCGGTACGACGACAGACACTATCGCCAATGATGTTGAAGGTGACACAGCT
>JAYVHZ010000315.1:0-2520 GCA_043770645.1 Undibacterium sp.
TCACGTATTTCTTGTTTCTGCGGCTTGTTAAGTGCCGGAGCGGTGACATTTGTGACAGCGACAGGGCTAAGCAATTCCTCTGGCTTCACTTCTGCGTTGATATTGTCTTTTTTTGGTTCGCGTTGACGCTGTTGGCGCTCACGACGGCCTTCTTGGGCTTCTTTCTCTTCTCGCGATGGACGAGTTGGTTTGCCTTGGCGTGTTTGCGCCTCTGCAATCGGCTTAGCTATTTCTTTTTCTGCTGTACGAGTGGCATTGCCAGTGGCATTCGGATTGGCGTTAACTGGACGTTCCTCTGAGTCAGCGCCATTGCGCGTGTTGCGTCCGTTACGGCCGTTTTGTCCACGATTCCGTTGACGATTACGATCATTTTTATCGCGACCATGTTTTGGTTTGTCTTCAACGACCGGAGCTTTAGGTTCACCACCGCCGAAAATCGAGCTGAAGAATTTTGCAATGCCGGCAAATAAGCCGCCACTAGATGCTTCTTTAGTTGCGACGGCAACAGGCGCTGGCTTGCGCTCAACGATCGGTGCGGTTTCTGGTGTAATGCTCTTCACTACAGCTTCTTGACGTGGTTTCACTTCGTCTTTTTGACGCTTGCTATAACCAATGTCTGTATCGGCTTGTTCTGCCATCGCATAGCTAACATGCGCTTCTTCCAAGCGTGGATCGTCATGTTTCAAACGATCGAGTTTGTAATGCGGTGTTTCTAAGTGTTTGTTTGGAATCAAAATCGCAGTCACACGATGACGGTTTTCAATTTTCAGGATTTCGCCACGCTTCTCATTTAATAAGAAAGCTGCGACATCGACCGGCACCTGAACGTGGATCGCTGCTGAGTTTTCCTTCATTGCCTCTTCTTGGATAATACGCAGCACTTGCAAAGCAGAAGATTCAGTATCGCGGATGTGACCAGTGCCGTTACAACGCGGGCAAGTAACATGGCTGCCTTCAGACAGGGAAGGGCGCAGACGTTGACGCGACAATTCCATCAAGCCGAAGCGGGAAATTTTACCCATTTGGACGCGAGCGCGGTCATAGCGCAATGCATCTTTCAAGCGTGTTTCGACTTCGCGTTGATTTTTGGCGTTTTCCATG
Organism: Undibacterium sp.; assembly: GCA_043770645.1. GTDB lineage: Bacteria > Pseudomonadota > Gammaproteobacteria > Burkholderiales > Burkholderiaceae_D > Undibacterium. The sequence continues at coordinate 1,102 of JAYVHZ010000315.1, forward strand.
TCGATAAAATCGATCACGATCAAACCACCCAAGTCACGCAGACGTAATTGACGCGCAACTTCTTCAGCCGCTTCACAGTTCGTGTTGAATGCCGTTGTTTCGATATCGCCACCACGTGTTGCACGGGCGGAGTTAACGTCGACAGAAACCAGAGCTTCAGTATGGTCAATCACGATCGCGCCGCCTGATGGCAAAGGCACGGTACGTGAGTATGCCGTTTCGATCTGATGCTCAATCTGGAAGCGTGAGAACAATGGCACATCGTCGCTATAACGTTTAACACGGTGCACCATATCGGGCATCACGTGACTCATAAACTGCTGTGCTTGTTCGTAAATGTCGTCGGTGTCGATCAGGATCTCGCCGATATCCGGTTGGAAATAATCACGGATAGCACGGATCACCAAAGAAGATTCTTGATAAATCAGGAAAGCGCCTTGTGCAGACTTGCCCGCACCATCAATTGCGCGCCAGAGTTGCATCAGGTAATTGAGATCCCATTGCAATTCATCGACATTGCGGCCAATACCGGCTGTACGAGCGATGACGGACATACCTTGTGGTAAGTCCAGCTTGTCCATAGTTTCGCGCAGTTCTTGACGGTCTTCGCCTTCAACACGACGTGAAACACCGCCACCACGCGGATTGTTTGGCATCAAGACCAAATAACGACCAGCCAGAGAAATGAAAGAAGTCAACGCCGCGCCTTTGTTGCCGCGTTCTTCTTTTTCTACCTGAACAATAATTTCCTGACCTTCACGCAAGGCATCTTTGATCGATGAATTACGGACGTCGATACCTTCTTTAAAGTAGCTGCGAGCCACTTCTTTGAAAGGTAAAAAGCCGTGACGTTCTTCGCCATAGTTGACGAAGCAGGCTTCTAAGGATGGTTCGATACGGGTGATAACACCTTTGTAGATATTCGATTTGCGGAGTTCGCGTCCGGTGGTTTCGATATCGATGTCAATCAGTTTTTGTCCATTGACAATCGCTACGCGCAACTCTTCTTGCTGCGTAGCATTAAATAGCATACGTTTCATATTTTTCTCCATGGCATCAAAGCCATATTTCACTAGCGTCAGCTTGGCTGAACAATAGTGGCGTGCTTACGTTGGATGTATGCGAGAGCGGAGAGTTTGAGGGGGCGGGAAATGCCACTGACACAAAGAAATCTAAAAAATAATCCTACGAGCGATCAGCCTAAAGCTGGAATCATTCAAGGAAAACCATTAACTCTTTTGTGCGCTTGGCGCGGATGGTTTTCTACCTGGGGCGAGTGCACATGTCTCCGAATATTCTGGCTTGCATTTCGCCATCCTTAGATACGAAACAGAGTTACATCAAGCTAATAATCATTCAGGCGATGCGCAACTTTCTAATACTTATTAGAGTCAAAGCGCTTGCTGTTCAATGTCAGGC
>JAYVHZ010000316.1:0-4277 GCA_043770645.1 Undibacterium sp.
TGCGTTTGAAGAGGCTGGTGGGCCGACATTCGTGATGCGCGAATTATTGTCACAAGGTTTGATGCACGCCGATGTGATGACAGTGTTTGGCAATCAAGGTTTGGCGTCGCACACGACACGTCCAGAATTGCAAGATGGCAAAGTGGCATTCGTCGCGCATCCAGAAAGATCCAGTGATCCAACTGTTGTGCGTAATGTAGATGAACCTTTCGCCGCAACCGGTGGTTTGCGTTTGTTGCAAGGCAATTTAGGTCGTGCGATTGTTAAAGCATCTGCTGTGCCAGAAGATGCTTGGATCGTGCGCGCTCCAGCCAAAGTATTTGAATCGCAAGACGCTTTAGTTGGTGCCTACAAAGCAGGACAATTGAATCAAGATTTCGTCGCTGTTGTGATCTTCCAAGGACCACAGGCGAACGGCATGCCTGAGCTGCATCATTTCACACCAGTGCTCGGCAGCTTAATGTCGGCTGGTTATAAAGTCGCCTTGGTGACGGATGGCCGTATGTCAGGTGCGTCCGGCAAAGTTCCGGCGGCCTTGCATGTGAGTCCAGAAGTTGCGCAAGGTGGACCGCTAGGCAAAGTACGTGATGGCGACATGATTGAATTGAATGTACACACCGGCGAGTTGCGTGCTTTGGTCGATGACGCCATCTGGGCAGCACGGACTAACCCAACTGTCAGTATCGATAGTAGCTATGGTTATGGAAGAGATTTGTTCGTCGCGCAACGTCGCGTCGTGACCTCGCCAGAGCACGGCGCTTCGACGTTGTTTATTTGAATAACGACAGCAGAAAAACTTTAGCCGCAGAGGCGCAGAGAGCGCGGAGATTTGGATCAAAAGTAAATTTATGCTCTGCGACCTCTGCGCCTCTGCGGCAAAGATTTTGATTTTAATAATTTTGAAGTTTAATAACCTACCGTTTTGAAGTGAGACCAAGATGACTATGACGACCGCCGCGATTATTTCTCAACTGGCACAAGTGCGTGTGCTGCCTATCTTGGTGACAGATGATGTTGATCAAGCGATTCGTTGCGTGACGACGCTGGCTGAAAATGGTTTGCCAGCTGTTGAAATTACGCTGCGCACGCCGAATGCGTTGACGGTCTTACGTGAAGTCGTGAAAGCTTGCCCAACGGTGACCGTTGGTGCTGGTACGATTTTGACGCCAGCGCAATTGGATGCTGTACGTAATACCGGCGCTGCTTTTGGTATTAGTCCTGGCATTACCCCAGTGTTGGCAAAAGCGGCTGCCGAATCTGGCCTACCGTATTTTCCTGGTGTAGGTGGCGCGAGTGATTTGATGCTGGCACTGGAACATGGATTTAAGGTCGTCAAATTATTCCCTTCGGATATTGTCGGTAGCATCAAAATGGCAAAGGCTCTCGGCGGTCCGTTCCCTGATGTGAAATTTTGTTTGACCGGAGGCGTCACCGTAGAATCGACGCCGACTTTGTTACAGCAATCAAATGTCTTGTGTGTGGGCGGCTCTTGGATGTGTCCTGCGAATTTGATCAGCGGCAATGATTGGACGGCAATCGGACAATTGGCGGCGCTGGCCGCGGCAGCAGGCCGATAGGCATTGTGCTGTCATTTTAACTATGATGGAAAAAAGTAAGAACGAAAACCCCTCAACGCCGAGGCTCGGAGACGCAGAGTAAAACCTTAAAAGAGAGGTTTTCTCTGTTTTTGGAACTTCTCGGCGCCTCTGCGTCTCGGCGTTGAAGGGTTTTGATTTGAGGTATTGATTTTGTTCATTATAAATTGGTAAGCAGGTATTTTTTATCTACAGCCTTGTGCTGAAGCATTTGGTTTTCAATTAATTTTTCTCAGGTTGTTTGATCATGGCTATCTCAGTTTCTCGTACCCCATTGTGGTGTTTGTTACAGCAACGCGCAAATAATATGCCGAGCTTAAAAGAGTTGTTTCGTGCTGATCGTCAGCGCTTTACGCACTTTTCTGCATCCGCTTGCGGCATGTTGTTGGACTATTCCAAACAGCGCATGGATACCACGGCGAAACTCAATTTATTAGCACTGGCGCGTCAGCAAGAAGTGGAATCCCGCCGTGATGCGATGTTGCGCGGTGAAGCGATTAACAACACAGAAAATCGTGCGGTCTTACATACCGTATTGCGCCTACCAAAAGGCGAGAAGTTCATGCTAAACGGCGAGAACATCGCAGCGGATGTGCACAGTGTTTTAGCGCAAATGCGTAGCTTTAGCGATGCGGTGCGAGAAGGGCGTTGGTTAGGTTATACCGGCAAGCCGATTCGCACGATTATCAATATCGGCATCGGTGGTTCTGATCTTGGACCACAAATGGCCTGTATCGCTTTGGCACCTTGGTCACAAAAAAATCTATCCCTGCATTTTGTCTCGAATGTCGATGGTCGTCACGTTGCTGATTCTTTGGAAAATGCTGATCCTGAAACAACCTTAATCGTGGTGGCGTCTAAGACTTTCACAACGATGGAAACCTTGACGAACGCCCGCACGGCACGTGAATGGATGTTGAATCATGGTTGTCCTGAAGATCAAATTCGTCAGCATTTCGTCGCACTTAGTACCAACGTCAAAGCGGCAAGCGCATTTGGTATCGCGGAAGAAAACGTATTCCCATTTTGGAACTGGGCGGGTGGTCGTTACTCGATGTGGAGCGCGATTGGTTTGTCGATTGCTTTGTACGTTGGCGCTGATCGCTTTGAAGAAATGTTGGCCGGCGCGCACGAGATGGATTTACATTTTGCGCAAGCACCACTGGAACAAAATTTGCCGGTCTTGATGGCATTGATCGGCGTCTGGAATATCAATTTCCTCGGCTTGCAAGCTTTGTCGATTGCGCCTTATCACCAGCGCATGACGCGCTTGCCAGCCTACTTGCAGCAGCTGGAAATGGAAAGCAACGGTAAGTCGGTGACACGTGAAGGTCAACGAGTTGATTACACGACTTCACCAATTTTATTTGGTGAAGCGGGGACCAATGGTCAGCATGCTTATTTCCAATTGTTGCATCAAGGCGCGACTATTATTCCGACCGACTTTATTGTGGTGGCGGATGATGATGCGGGTTTGCCCGGCCACAATCAAGCTTTGCTGGCGAACTGCTTTGCGCAGTCTAAGGCGATGGCTTGGGGTAAAAATATTGATGAGGTTCGTGCAGAGTTGGGTGAGCTACCAGAAAAAATGTTGGCACCACGTGTCTTCGAAGGCAATCGGCCGACTTCGACTTTGTTGCTCGACTCCTTAACACCGCGCTCACTTGGCGCCTTGATTGCGCTATACGAACATAAAGTGTTTGTACAATCGGTAATCTGGGATATCAATGCGTTTGACCAGTGGGGTGTTGAATTAGGAAAATCGCTGGCGCAGCAATTGATCAGTCTCGACCCAGCAGCCGTGAAAGAAGAATATGATAGTTCGACTAAGGGTTTGCTGAAGGCTTTGACCAAGCGTCATCGTTGATAGATTGAATTTTTGGTGGAAATGTATTTTATGTAAGGCGGATGCAACCCGCGCCGCCAAATCGTAGAGTAACCGTGATCGACCTTTGTGCGGCGCGGGTTGCACCCGCCCTACATAGCCGAGCGAACGCCAATTTCCCTCAACATGAATTGAAGGTATTTGATTTATATTGAATGAAGCTGAATTACCAGCCATAGCGCTACGGGCTTTGTTAAGATGTTTTGACTTTTAAGTCGCTGCGTTTCGCATAAACTATTTATTCTTTTAATTTTTATTTAAAACCCTTTTTAAAACCAATTAAGCTGATCATGAACGATATCGCTGACGATAAAGACCAAAGCCTCCGTGAAGACATCCGCCGGCTCGGCCGCATTTTGGGTGACACGGTTCGTAACCAACATGGTGAAGAAGTCTTTTCTCTCATTGAAACGGTACGTCAAAATTCGATTCGTTTTCGTCGCGATGCCGATGTGGCAGCACGTGCCGAGTTGGAAAATACGCTTGATACTTTAACGAATGATCAGACTACGCATTTGATTCGTGCATTCAGTTATTTTTCACACCTGGTGAATTTGGCCGAAGATCAGCATCATATTCGTCGTACTCGCGCTCACTTGATTACCGGTTCTGCGCCACGTCGCGGTAGTCTGGCGCATACGATCGAAACACTGTTTGCTAGCGATAATGGTGCTGAGAATTTGAGTACCTTCTTCCAGACCGCTGAAGTCAGTCCAGTGCTGACGGCACACCCAACGGAAGTGCAGCGTAAGAGTATTTTGAATTGCCAGATGGTGATTACACGCTTATTGGATGAG
>JAYVHZ010000317.1:0-1647 GCA_043770645.1 Undibacterium sp.
CCGCAACATCACGTTGATAGGTTTGGTTCCATCATTTGTTTCTGGTTATTTTAGAATTACAGCGCGTGGTGAATTTGTAAAATCCAGAAACGTAGTTCAAACCGAGATCGATGAGGTCGCAGCAAAGCTTCTGGAAGAGAAATATAAACCTGATTTTATTAAAAATAATGACTCTAAACTGTGGCTTTATGCAATAGGTCGATGGTCGCGTAACCTTATAAAAATTCCATTTTTTTACTTAATGCGTGTAGATTCTCGAGAAAGATTTAATTACCACAACTGGGCGACACTGGTCGTTTCCAGGCAGTGGGCTCATTGGTTTCCAGCGCTTCATCTCGGCTTGAAAAACTGGCGCGCCTTATTGAGAAAAAACAGCAAAAAAATTATCTATGTACCACTGCAGATGATTCCTGAAGCCACAGTTGACTATTGGTGCGAAAATATTGAAGCAGTGGATTACGATGCATATCTGAACAAACTAATACAACATTTTAGTGACGAATTCATATTTCTAATTAAAGAACACCCAAATGTGCTTGGGTATAGAAATCCCAAACTTTACCGGCAATTGAGTAAAATTCACTCAGTGATATTTGTACCTACTAACGTTAACTCACAAGAGCTGATCGACGCCTCTGATGCTGTACTTGTGTGGACCGGCAGTGTTGGTTTTGAAGCTGCCATACGTGGAAAAGCTGTACTCACTACATGTGACCCATACTATGTGTCGGGAGATAGCTTCAAAAAGATTAGCTTGACTACATCTGTGCAAGAAATTACGACGTACATCGACTCGTTTGAGATGAATCAACCCAAACAACGAAGTCTTGATTTGATTGCACATGTTCTGTCGGGCCTGTTACCCGGGCGTTACATAATCGACGGTTCTTGGTCGGCTGAAAATGCGAAGCACGTTGAATACGCAAAAAATATCGCTGCCCAGCTTAAAAGCTACCTGAAGTTCTCGAACCAACCGTAAACATGCCACTTCAAGGGAAAACAATTTTACGACTGACTTATGCTGTTTTAATGTTTGGCGGCATGGCTTTGAGTTTTGCTAAATGGATTTTGTTTTCAAAACTTTTACTGCCGACTGATTTCGGGATTTACTCAACGCTAATGTCTTCTATTGCGCTCGCAGCATACTTGGGTGGATTCGGCTTGAATGAATACATCATTCAACAGGGCTCCAAAAGTCATGGTAAAGGCATGTATCTTGAGATTTATGCCATTCGAAATCAGGCTATAGTGATTGGCATCATTGTCTCTTGTCTGCTACTTGTTCCAATATCGCTTATGTCTTATTGGATGAACGGGTGGGGTCTAGACATCTGGCAATATTTGGTTTTAGCCTGCGTGTTTGTTTCAACAGTGGTCTTTGGCATTGTTGACGCAAGCTTGCGCGCTGCTCAACGCACACTTGCGTTTGCTGGAATGGTATTTCTAAGAGCCGTTTTTTTGCTCCTAACAGGGTATGTCCTGGCGGGCACGACCGGATTGCACGGGATTTTTTTGGCGGAATTTGCGTCCGCTGGTACTGCCATTTTAATCGCCATCTTTATTCTAGGTCCGAAGCCTAATTTCATCGGTAATGAGTTGGTGGTCCTAAAAATGAAGACCTACTTGATGAAAGGCTTTTCATTTCTT
>JAYVHZ010000318.1:0-5504 GCA_043770645.1 Undibacterium sp.
CAACTGCCATCCCGTTTTGCAAAATTTTGACCCTCGGTCCCTCCAGACCGCGAATAATCGGACGCGAAGCACCAGCGCCGAAGCCCGAGGCACTCACCCCAAGTTCACTACCCAAGGTTTCGCCTAAAGAGCTGCCAATTTTTGCACGCAATTCCGAGCCTGATAAGACTTTGGTTGGGCTCAAGATCTGCATGCTCTCGTCCTTACCTAAAGGATTGGCAGAAACAGTCACCGTCGTTGCGGAGGACTGTGCCTGCGCAATAGTTGGAGTAAATGCTGCGCAAATAGCGGCAGCTAAAAAAGTTTTTTGTAAAGACATAGGATTTCCTGAAAAACGAATAGCAGAAAACGTCGCAGTAGCGACGTCAATCAACAGCTTGATGAAGACCTAGCTTGTGAATCAAGACTGGTCTGTCCTGTTTTTTCAGAAAGGAGGGGCGCGACTTAAGAAATAGACGCTAAGCGAAGCAAACCAAGGAAGAATGCTAATTTGCACTGAGGGAATCTCAGCAAAAACACCGGGTACTAGCGATATCAATACATGTTGTACGCCATCGGCAATACTGGCGGCATCAAACAAGATGCAAGAATGTATGCTCGATTCAGTCGAGCTACTGAGTTTTTGAACACCAAGATAGTTTTCGCCATCTGACGCTAGGGTCATCACCTCACCGGTCACGGTGGAAATGTGTGACATCCTGTGGGAAAAACCCAACCATTGCGCCGACAATAGCACTAGCAACATTGTCCATAGCAGGACAATGGCTTTAAGGCGTCTATTGTGGATCAACAAAATTGACATGCTTATCTTTTTAATTACAGACTGACTTCAAAAAACACTGCCATCGGAAATAATAAAGGGAATCCTAAAGACTCAGACTCAGAAATTGCAACAAAGTTGCAGCAAACCTTCATAAAAAATGCGCAGAGATATTCTGCGCATTGATTTTTTACCGCTAAAGCAAAGTGTGCTTAATCGCCGTACAGCTTTTGCTTCAATTCACGACGCTGTTGCGCTTCTAAAGACAAAGTCGCAGTAGGTCGTGCCATCAAGCGTGGAACACCGATAGGCTCACCAGTTTCTTCACACCAACCGTATTCACCAGCGTCAATCGACGCGATGGATTGCTGTACTTTACGTAACAATTTACGTTCGCGATCACGGGTACGCAGCTCTAACGAATGTTCTTCTTCGATGGTCGCGCGATCTGCTGGATCGGGTACTAATACCGTTTCACGCAAATGCTCGGTGGTTTCGTCAGCGTTCTTCAACAAATCTTTTTCAAGTTGTTGCAGACGGGCTTTGAAAAACGCCAATTGCGCGTCATTCATGTAGTCCTTCTCACCCATCTTCACTATTTCTTCTTCGGTGAGGAGAGCTGCAGGTGCACTAGCTGGTGCAGTTGATTTAGATGATTTAGTTGCCACTTCGATTACTTTCGATACAACAGGTTGATATACGCAAGTGCGTTCGAACATTCTTCTTATTGGAATGTCATCCCCGCACTTCCCCTCAAGGACAAGTATATAGCGTGCTTGTTCCGCATACAAATCTATTCAATTGCTACAAAATTATCATGTGATGCAATTCAATAGGGCGCTAGTTTATACCATACATTGCTCTAAACCCTGAATAAATATCTCTTTCGGTAAGTTTTTACCAATAAACACCATCTTGCTTTCTTTAATTTCATTTTCAGCCCATTTTCCTCCTACATCAGTGCCCATAATCTGGTGTACGCCTTGAAAAATGACTTTGCGATCAGCGTGTTCCATATACAACACCCCCTTGTAGCGAAGCATGCGCGGACCATATACCTGCACCAATCTACCTAAAAAATAATCTAATTTTTCAGTGTTAAAAGGGCGAGTTGACTTGTAGACAAAGGCTGCAATATCGTCGCTGTGATGAGCATGGTGATGGTTGTGGTGATTTTTTGCATCGTCATGTGCAGCATAATGATGATCGTGCTCATGTTGACAGTCTGCTTCACAAGCATCGTGGGCATGTTCGTGTTGATGTTCTTCCGCCTGCAGGAAATCGGGATCAAGTTCCAACTTAGCATTCAAATTAAAACCTTTGAGATCCAATACTTCAGCAATCGCGACTTGACCAAAATCAACCGTGCAGATGGTAGCGCGTGGATTCATCTGCACTAATCGATGTTTCAAGGCTGCGACTTCTTCTGCGCTCACCAGATCGGCCTTTGACAATAAAATCTTGTCAGCAAAACCTACCTGGCGCTGCGCTTCCTCATGCTCGTCTAGTTGCAGCATCCCATGTTTGGCATCCACTACAGTCACTACTGCATCTAGCATGTAATGCAAACCGACTTCTTCATCGACAAAAAAAGTTTGCGCAACTGGACCGGGGTTAGCTAAGCCCGTAGTCTCGATGATGACACGATCAAAGTGCAATTCACCAGCCTGTTTTCTCTGCGTCAATGTATTAAGCGCGACAATCAAATCACCACGCACGGTACAGCAAATACAACCGTTATTCATCTCGATAATCTGCTCATTGCTATCTTGAACCAGAATCTCGTTGTCGATATTTTCTTGACCAAATTCATTCTCGATCACGGCGATCTTATAGCCATGCTGCTCTTGCAAAATACGGTTTAACAAGGTGGTTTTACCGGCGCCAAGAAAGCCAGTCAAAATCGTGGTGGGAACTAATGCCATGGTGTGAAATTTTCTAATGGATTGTTGAATGAATTCAAACTAAGCGTGATTGCAAGCATCACACCAGCCCTTGATCGTTACCTCGATGTCGTGGCTTTGAAATCCTTTCAAAGCTGTCGAAGCCAAGGTTGCCTGCAATTGATCGCGTAAGGTGTTGGCGGCGTCGGGTTGCTCTAAGCAGAACACCTTAGCGCAACGGGTACATTGGAAATGTCCGTGGTGATGTTGGGGCGGCATCAACGCATGTTTGACATCAGCAGATTGTAGAACTTCACTGCCCGTACTGAAGCGAAACACACGGTCATCACCAGTAATTTTATGTGCCAGACCAGCGTCCGCTAGACAATCTAGAGCGCGATACAAAGTCACTCTGTCCATCGTCGGTAAGGCATCTTGCATCTCGTTATGCGACATCGCACGCTGTTTGCTGAGCAGCACACTCAACACCTCTAGGCGTGCCTGCGTCACGCGAACTTCAGCCTGCCTTAACTTAGCCTCGGCCAAGGCTTGACCTGATTTATCAAGCTTGTGCTGGACTGGGACTTTTTGCTGAATTTTCATAACACCAACAATTAAACAAAAAACGTATTATGCCCTGAATGCAATTGAGTTGCAAAATATCCCTTATCCCTAAGGTGTGGTACATGCAGACTAAAATGCAGTCGAATTGGCAACGTCAATCAAAAAGTCTACTTTGACGTATTGCGTGTATTTACCAATTCTCCTAAGCTTAGCCGAGTTTTACCTCACAAATCCCCTCATGCTCAGCGACCCACCTATGGCAACCACTCAAGAATCAACGCTCGTAAAAAAACGTTCTCAAATCGAGCCGATTTGTATCGCTCTGCTGAGCTTACTCTGCTTAAGTCTGTCTCAAGCGAGTTTGGCAAATGACACGCCGTGGATCCAAAACGTCTACATCAAAGACACAGAACATGCGCATATTCAAGACGTTTTCAGTGAATACAATGTGCAGATGATGTCAGCGCATTACCTCGGCGCTCCTGAAAAACACAAAGTGGTGTTAAAGGAGGACACTTCCGTGCACTGGCAAACGCCCCGATTGACAAGTAATAAAGATGCATCATTGGCGTACCATTGACGACGGGACAACATGCCTAAACGCCAGCATCCTTGACACAAGCAGTTTGCGGAAATCGTCCCAGGAATGGTATAACGCCCACCCGACGCTTGAACCCACATCTTGACAGGAATACAGAATTGGCAAAGTTATATTTTCGATACTCGGCGATGAATGCAGGCAAATCCACCGCACTGTTACAAGTCGCCCACAATTATGAAGAACAAGGGCAAAGCGTGTGCTTATACACCGCTGCCATCGACCATCGCTATGGCACTGGCAAAATCACGTCTCGCTTAGGTCCACAGCGTGATGCCGCGACCTTTGATGCTGAATTTGATTTTTTCAGTAGCGCGCCAGCGGTCAATTGCATTCTGGTCGATGAAGCCCAGTTTTTGTCGCCGGAGCAAGTCAAGCAGTTACACCGCCTCGCTCATGTCAGAGGTATTCCTGTTATTTGTTATGGATTACGCAGCGATTTTCTGGGCGAACCATTCCGCGGTTCTGGCTATTTGATGACCTTGGCCGACACCATAGAAGAATTAAAAAACATCTGCACCTGCGGCAAGAAAGCGACCATGAATATCCGTGTCGATGCCCAAGGCAAACGCATGACGGCGGGCGAACAAATTGATATCGGCGGCAATGAGCGTTATCAGCATGTGTGTGGACGATGTTTTTATCAGTGATCTAGGCTTTAGATTGTGTCAAGTAACATCAATCGGCAGTCGATACTTCTAGTAGGGACTGCCTGATTGTACCCATGCGCTACAGTCGAAAAAGCTCAAAGAATCTGAACGCAATAAAATTTTCACCGTCAAATCAAGCTATCGGCATCAGCACAAAATGGTACCAGTCCTGTCTCGTCATTCGGTCTGTAAGCCACCGATGGAAAGGCTTGTGTACGAAACAATTCAAATGTCGATGGCAGATGTTCCCTCCGCGAAAAACCGCTTCATCGAACCGAGCAGTCTCAGTTATTTGCTATCTACTTCCACAATGTTGCTTAACGCACCGTGTTCCTCCAGAGGCAGGTGCATTGTGTTCCATGTTGGTGTCACATTAATGACCCAATGAACTAAACAAGCAATCAAGCTATGAATCGATCGTCTTTCAGGAGAATTTTATGAAACAAGAAACACCCAACAAAAACCCAAAGCAAATGAGTGGCCAGCCTTCAAAAACTGACGCGCTAAATACGCTAAAGCAGAAAGCCGAAGTTAAAGAAGTCGCTGGCAGGCACAAAAATGACGGCCAGAAAGATCACAAGGGTGCGCGCTAAGTAACACAGGTAGTTCGATCGAAAAGCAGATGGGTACATGTATTCATGCGCCCATCTACGCATCGACTCACGCCGCAACGGGTATAGTCTCACCGTTTGTCTCTGCTAGTGCGTGGGTATTTTTCAGACTACCAAAATGCAAGGCATAGTGCCGGGTAAATTCAGCGCCGAGAAAGAATATTTGTGCTGAATAGTAGACCCATAACAGCAGTGCCACGATCGAGCCGGCGGCACCAAAACTATTGGCGACACTGCCGTTGCCGATGTACAGACCGATGGAAAATTTTCCAAGGGTGAATAATCCTGCGGTTCCCAGAGAACCGATGAAGACGTCGTACCAAGATAGACGTACCCGTGGCAACATTTTATAGATCACGGCAAACAGGGTCGCGATGACACTAAAACCAATGAGTCCGGCTAATATGGACAGAAGCGGAGCCGCGTCTCTCCAGATGC
>JAYVHZ010000319.1:0-8559 GCA_043770645.1 Undibacterium sp.
CTGCACTTAGAATTTGTAATGAATGCCAATTCATGGGATGACGAACACCGAGACCGATTGCCTTTGAGAAGGCTTCTTTCGCGGCAAAACGGGTAGCCAAAAACAGCACTGCACGGCGTAGTGATTGCGCTTCGCGCTGATGATAAATCACTTGTTCGTCTGCACCTAAAATCTTCTCTGCGAAGCGCTTGGGATGACGTTCCAATGCTGCTTGAATACGCGAGATTTTGACGATGTCAGTCCCAATACCAAAAATCATTTGGCATCCAGTCTCGCCTTCACCATCAAGGCTTTCATATCAGCGATGGCTTTTTGCCATCCGACAAAAATAGAATGCGCGACGATTGCGTGGCCGATATTAAGCTCTGAAATTCCACGAATTGCGGCAATCGCTTGTGTATTGGTGTAGTGCAAGCCATGACCAGCATTAACCTTGAGTCCCAAGCTCTGGGCAAAATCAACACCCTCAGCAATCCTGGCTAGTTCCTTCGCTTGATCAAGCGCATCGTGTGCATCGGCATAGCGTCCTGTATGCAACTCGATGACTGGCGCACCTAGATCATGTGCAGCTTGAATTTGCTGACGATCAGCGTCAATAAACAAACTGACACGGATGCCTTCTTGCTGCAATTGTTTAGTCGCAGACTCAACTTGCTTGTAAAAGCGAATCACATCTAGACCACCTTCAGTCGTCACTTCTGCACGACGCTCAGGAACCAAGCACGCATCTTGCGGTCGAATGCGGCAAGCAAAATCGATCATCTCTTGCGTCACCGCTGCTTCCAGATTCATGCGGGTCAATAAGCGAGGACGTATTTCTTCGACGTCTTTATCTTTAATGTGTCGGCGATCTTCACGCAGATGCAAAGTAATGCAATCAGCACCCGCCTCTTCCGCTAACAAAGCGGCTTTCAATGGTTGTGGATAGATCGTCCCGCGCGCATTTCTTAGCGTCGCAACGTGATCGATATTGATCCCTAAATCAATGCTCTGTGATTGTCCGTGTATGTTCATAGCTTTTGTAGGTCAATTAAAATTTGCCGAGTATTTAAGGGGGCGCCATGCAAATGAAAACTTAATAAAGAACGCATCAACTGTTTGCTTTGTGCTTGGGTTTGTGAATCCGCATAATCCCCTGCGCTCATATCTAGTAATGTTTTACCTGAAATATGCGGTAGATTTTCACCCAACTCTGCAAATCGCACACCCACGCCAGGCTCCAGTACATAGAGTTCATTCCCAAGAACTCTCCCGCGCGAACTGACACAATAACTCAAGTCACCAATCAAACCAGCTTGCTGTAAAAGTATAAGCTCAAATTTACGCAAAACAATAGCCGCAGTTTCGTTATGAGCGAGTTGATTTAAAGTAGAAACATAGGCGTCAAAAAGAATGGTATTGGCGTCATCACGCACCAAAAACTTCACCAACAGTTCGTTCAAATAAAAACCACAGAGCAGAGCCGATTTTTCTAATGGAAGCATGCCACCTACCCACTCTGCCGCAGTTAGTGTACGAATCTCTGCTTTGCCAGTCCAGGAAATATTCAATGGTTGAAAAGTTTGTAGCACACTACGCAATGCTGAAGTCGGTCGTTTCGCACCTTTAGCGACCAAAGATAGTCGACCGTATTCTCGACTAAATACATCAACGATTAAACTGGTTTCTTTATAAGGATATGAGTGGAGAACAAAGCCTGGCTGATGCAGGATACGAACATCCTTTGAGGTCTTTTTCGAAAAAGATAAAGTCGAGAGCGCGAGCGCATTGGATGAGCCGACTTCAGTGCTGCGCGCTCTGCGTTTAGGAAGCGTCAGCGCAGCTTTTGGTTCTTTTTCCAATCAAACTCTCACTGATTTTTCACTAAATACAATCATTACTCGTAGCCATAGGCACGTAAACCAGCCTCATTATCAGCCCAACCTGACTTCACTTTGATCCAGATTTCCAGATAGACAGGGCCACCGAATAGCTTTTCCATGTCCTGACGAGATTGTGTCGAGATATCCTTCAGACGTGCGCCCTTATTCCCGATGACCATCGACTTATGTCCATCTCTATCCACCAAAATCGCAACAAATATGCGACGCAAGTTACCTTCCTGTTCAAATTTTTCAATTAGGACTGTACTTGTATAGGGCAATTCATCGCCAACAAAACGAAACAATTTTTCTCGAACGATTTCAGTTGCTAGAAATTTTTCACTGCGATCCGTAAACTCATCTTCACCAAAAACTGGTGGGTTCAATGGTAAATATTTTCTCGTTTCGAGCTCTAAATTATCTAACTGAAACTTCAAAGTCGCTGAGACTGGAACCACCGCAGTGAACGGGAATAGAGACATCACCTTCTGTGCAAAAGGCATCAAAATCGCTTTATCCTTAACCCGGTCAGATTTATTGATCACCAAGATGCAAGGAACGTTTTTCGGCAATAAATCAATGACTTGTTGATCAGCAGCACCAAATGTCCCAGCTTCAATAATATATAAAATGACGTCAGATGCCGTCAAAGTATTGGTCACAGTACGATTCAAAGTCCGGTTTAGGGGATTAGAATGTCGCGTTTGAAAGCCAGGCGTGTCAACATAGACGTACTGCGTATTGTCTTTCGTCTGAATACCTGTAATCCGATGACGGGTGGTCTGGGCTTTTCGTGATGTGATACTAACCTTAGCACCAATCAAGGCATTCATCAGAGTCGATTTACCGACATTTGGACGCCCAACAATGGCGATATAACCACAACGATGCTCTGAATTATCTGTCATAAAATTTCATCTTTATTGTTTATTTTTGTATGGTCTCTGGGACGGACACATCCAAAGATAGCTGTTCTTCATTGGTGACAGCAGCCGATTGCGCTGACTCAGGTAGCTCGGCAGCTACATTGCTAGTTTGTATCGTTGCGATTCCAGCTAATTTCAATTGTGAGGTGCGCGGTTTTGCTTTTTTACCACTTGGCATCTTTGACAGTAATTTAATTGCTGTCTCTAGTGCCAACTTAGCAGCGGCTTGCTCACCTGCGCGACGACTTCCACCGGTACCAAAAACCTGAATTTCCAACTTAGGAACTAGGCATTCAATCTCGAATTCCTGATTATGTGCTGCACCATGCGTTGCAACGACATTATATTGCGGCAATGCGATTTTTTTACTTTGCAAAAATTCCTGCAATAAGGTTTTAGCATCTTTACCCAATGTTGTCGGATTGACCGAAATGAGTATCGGTTCATACAAAGAGCGAATGACATTACGAGCGATATCAAAGCCCGCATCAAGGTAAATCGCACCAAACAAGGCTTCTAAAGTGTCAGCCAAAATTGATGGGCGTCGGAAACCACCGGACTTCAACTCTCCCTCTCCCAATCGCAAAAATTGAGATAACTCCATTTTTTGTGCGATTTCAAATAGAGATTGCTGCTTTACTAAATTAGCCCGAACTCGAGAGAGATCACCTTCATCAATCGTATCAAAGGTGTCAAATAAAATCGAAGCAACCACACAATTGAGGATAGAATCGCCCAAAAACTCCAAGCGCTCATTGTGAGTCACACTATGACTACGGTGCGTCAATGCTTGCTGCAAGAGTGCAACATCATTAAATTGGTGCCCTAAACGCTTTTGCAGCAACTGTTCGTTCATAAACCTTACTTATTCCTGTTTCTTTTCGATTTTTCCACTTTTTGCAGTAGTGCCTTCGTACTCAAGCAACAAACTTGCTGGCCCGAACAGTGGAATTTTCTTCGTATAAAAAAAACTAATTTCTAATCCGGTGTCGGTCTTTTCAATAATTAAATCATTACCAGAAACCGAAGTGATATAACCAACGTCCGCCTGCTTATTGAATGCGACTTGAATTTCTTTTGCCGAACCACTACTAGTCGTTTTCACCGAGTTAATGGCTTTTTTAATCGACATATATTCAATCACAGTCGGGGCGACCTTCGAAGCTAAGACGACTAAAACTGCCAAAATTCCCAATACAAAAATTAAGCCAACCAAAGACATTCCACGATGTTTCTTTACTGGCATTAGCTGATATGAATGCATTGCTTCTCTCCGTTGTTATTGAAAACTACCAAATCTCTTTAAGTTACCAAAGTTCATCCAAATAAAAAAAGCTTTTCCAACAATGTTCTGATCAGGGACAAAGCCCCAGTAACGACTATCCTGACTATTATCACGGTTATCACCCATCATAAAATAATGACCAGACGGTACTCTGCAAGTCACTCCCTCTGCGTCATATTCACAATGATCTGCATACGGGAAATCAGCCTCTCCAGGCATATAAATACCGCCTTGACGATCTTCGTCATTAAGGACTTTATGCATCAAATTAGGGGTCTTTTCGATAAATTGCTTGGCATAACTTAACTGAGCACCTTCATGTAGAAAATCTGGTTGATTCTCATACTGACTTGCAACGCCATTCACCATCAATTTCTTATTTTTATAGACAACAGTATCGCCTGGAATACCCACTATTCTTTTGATGTAGTTCTGAGTTGGATCTTTGGGAAACTTAAAAACCATAACATCACCACGCTGAGGCTCATTTATCGGGATAATTTTCTTGTCAATAATAGGTAAACGAATCCCATAAGTGAATTTATTAACCAAAATAAAATCACCAACGAATAAGGTTGGAAGCATTGAACCAGATGGAATTTTAAATGGCTCAAACAAAAAAGAACGTAATACAAACACCAAAACGATCACAGGAAAAAAACTACCCGAATATTCTACCCATGCAGGTTGTCTTAACAGACTAGATTCTAATGAAGCACGCGCTGCAGGATCTGGGTTCATTTTTTGATCAAAATCACGCAATGCTAACGCCGCACTAGCTTTTCTCTTTGGCGCCAAACTGAAACGATCGAAGGCCCAAATCAACCCAGTTAAGACAAGCAAAACAAAAAGAATCAATGCGAAATTACCAATTAAAGATTGCAAACTCATTTTTCTTCCACTTGTAAAATAGCCAAAAATGCTTCTTGTGGAATTTCCACTGAGCCCACTTGTTTCATGCGCTTTTTACCTGCTTTTTGCTTCTCTAATAACTTACGCTTACGGCTGATATCACCACCGTAACATTTTGCCAAAACGTTTTTACGTAATGCTTTAACATTTTCACGCGAAATAATATTTGCACCAATTGCAGCCTGAATCGCTACATCAAACATCTGCCTTGGAATCAACTCACGCATTTTTGCGGCTACCGCTCGCCCGCGATAATGAGCGTTTGCACGATGTACGATAATTGCTAATGCATCGACCTTCTCACTATTGATCAACATATCAACTTTAACGACGTCCGCAGCACGATACTCTTTGAACTCATAGTCCATCGAGGCATAGCCGCGCGAGGTCGATTTCAGGCGATCAAAAAAGTCTAAAACAATTTCGGCCATCGGCATTTCATAAGTCAATTTTACTTGGCGTCCGTGATAATTCATGTCCAACTGCACTCCGCGCTTAGAGGTACACAGAGTAATCACTGAACCAACATATTCTTGTGGCATGTAAAGATTGACGGTCACGATAGGTTCACGAACTTCTTCAATCTTCGATGGATCAGGCATTTTTGATGGATTATCAACCATCAAGATAGAACCATCTCCCATCAACACCTCATAAACCACCGTAGGCGCAGTGGTGATGAGATCCATATCGAATTCACGCTCTAAACGTTCCTGAACGATCTCCATATGCAACAAGCCGAGGAAACCGCAGCGAAATCCAAAGCCTAAAGCTTGAGATACCTCAGGTTCATACATTAAGGCTGCATCATTTAACTTAAGTTTCTCCAAAGAATCACGCAGTGCATCATATTGATTCGCCTCAACCGGAAATAAACCAGCGAACACTTGCGGTTGTACTTCTTTAAATCCTGGCAGAGGCTGGGTTGCGGCGCGCGCAACGGTGGTAATCGTATCGCCGACTTTGGCTGACTTTAACTCTTTAATACCGGCAATAATGAAGCCCACTTGACCTGCAGATAATTCAGTGCGACTCAGTGATTTAGGCGTGAAGACCCCAACACTTTCCACCAAATGCTGTGCCTCAGTTGCCATGAAAAGAATTTTATCTTTTGGACGTAAGGTACCGTTCACAATACGTACCAACATCACGACACCGACGTAGTTATCAAACCAAGAATCAATGATCAAAGCCTGTAACGGCGCATCGGGATCTCCCTTCGGAGGCGGTACTTTGACAATTAAGGATTCTAGAATATCGCGAACACCTAAGCCCGTTTTGGCGGAGCAATGCACAGCATCACTGGCATCTATCCCAATGACTTCTTCGATTTCGCTAATCGCATTATCAGGATCAGCCGATGGCAAATCAATCTTATTTAACACCGGAACAACTTCAACTCCCAGTTCAATCGCGGTATAGCAGTTAGCGACTGTTTGCGCCTCCACTCCTTGTGAGGCATCGACGACCAATAAGGCGCCCTCACAAGCGGATAATGAGCGACTGACTTCGTAACTAAAATCCACATGCCCGGGTGTGTCAATCAAATTCAGATTATAAATTTGTCCATCGAGTGCCTTGTAGTGTAAAGCAGCAGTTTGCGCCTTAATGGTAATTCCACGTTCACGCTCAATGTCCATGGAATCAAGAACTTGTGCTTCCATTTCCCGATCAGATAGACCGCCACACAATTGGATAATACGATCCGCCAAGGTGGATTTACCATGGTCGATATGGGCAATTATTGAAAAATTACGAATATTATTCATTAGATAGACAAAAAAACCGATTACAAAAAAGGCGCCACAACTGGGCAGTGTCCCCAGGCTAGCGCCTAAAATTTGGGTTATGCAAAAAATGACATTTTACCGGATTTCACACTTGACTGTCCTAAATTCCTTTCAGCAAGTCAAAAACACGCAAGCATTGAGCAAGTATTCGCTCTATCAATCAAGAAGTTACCCGAACAAAATCAAAAAGATATTCCATAGGGAAGATTTTCCCCGTCGGTATTCGGCAAATCCCATTTCTTGTCATAACCAATCTTTGCAAGATATAAACCATCAGGCATGAAGGTTGGCGCCGAGAGACTTCTATCTTTGCTTTCCATCAAGATTTGAATCCAATCGGGATCTCGTTTTTGCATACCGACAAAAATTAATGCCCCAACAATATTTCTCACCATATGATGCAAAAATGCATTGGCACGCAAGGTAAACACAATCAGATCATCTTGTTGACGAATTTTCACTTCATACATGTGTTTGATTGGTGACTTTGCCTGACATCCAGCCGCGCGAAAAACCGTAAAATCGTGCTCCCCGATCAGATGACTTGCGCCTTGCTGCATGAGATCTAGATCTAATGGCCGAAAAAACCATCCCGCCCTACTTGCCCACAGTGGGGACCGGACCTTTGCGTTATGCAACAAATAATGATAAGTTCGAGAATAGGCACTAAATCTTGCGTGAAACCCATTTTGATCCTGTGCATCAACCGATATTTGCTTAGCCCATCGAAGAGCGATGTTTGGTGGCAAAAATGCATTAACCCCATTTACCCAAGAGTACATTTCGCGTTGCAATATTGTATCAAAATGCACAATCTGCTCAAGTGCATGTACACCAGCGTCGGTACGCCCAGCACACATAGTGTGAATCGAAGATCTGGCAAATTTTGTGAGCGCCGACTCCAAAATATCTTGGACAGTGTTGCCATTTGGCTGAGTTTGCCAACCTTGATAATTTGCACCTTGGTACTCAACACCTAAAATGATTCTATTTAACGTCATCAATCACAACACTTAAAAATAAAAATGGGCGCTGAGAAAAACCAGCGCCCTTTTAATTTAGAAAATCAATCTTAATTCAACTGCTCAAGCATTTTTCGCGCTTTCTCAATTTGCTCATTGGAACCACCTTTGATGACCTCATCAAGTAGTTCGCGCGCACCTTCTTTATCACCGATCTCTTTATAAGCGACTGCCAAGTCCAATTTAGTCGCCATTTCAGCGTTATATGGAGAAATATCTTCGACTGGCGATTGGAGATCAGAAACTGGATCCACACCGTCAACTGCATCCAGTCCAAAATTCAATTCTAATTCATCATTAGCCAACAGCGGCTCATCCTTGACCGATGCAATATCATCATCAGCCATCACAAAGTCAAGCGATCCAAAATCAATCTCATTGTCTTTATTTTGAAGTGGCATTGCAGGCGTTTCAACCTCAGATTGTTTAGCAGGCTTATCAGCATTATCACCATTTACCAACGAAACTGGAGCACTGTCCTCTTTATCGTCATCTGACCCTAAATCAAAATCTATCGAGCCAAAATCAATCACTGGCATCGGCTCTTCTTCCGGAACTGGCTTCAAAGAGCTCGCAGCATCGATCTCAGGAAGAGTCAGCGGAAAATCTTCCTGCTCCTCTGTTTTTTCAGAAATACCTAAGTCAAAATCCAAGCCCTGTTCCAGCGAAATATCATGATGATCATCCGACACTGGCTTCGCTTTCTCATCATTCCCAAAAGCATCATCAGATAAAGCAGATGCAGTATCAATGATACTAATC
>JAYVHZ010000320.1:0-4170 GCA_043770645.1 Undibacterium sp.
TGCTGATGGCATTTTTTGTGAGCGCTTATGTGGTCGGGAAATGCGGTCGCGTGTACAAATTTGATCTCACCCTGACTGAGGCTTGCACGTGACTTGCGTGATTAGCGCGTGCAATCACATGTCTGACTCTAGCAAACATACGGTTTGAGAATTTGGTTTGTAAACGCAGACCGCGATCATTCCAGACGAAATGCCGGTCATTGTTGATGTAGAAGGCGAGCATTAGATGTTGTGCTCGTTGCTAAAGGGTATCGGTTGATTTTCTGAAAGCTTGATTTTTTCTCTTAGATAGTTTCATCGTAAAAAATCGAAAAACTAATGCTTTTTAATCTGAAGTCTTGAGATAACTTATATACCAAAACGCGACATCATGAAATCTACAAAGGTACTGAGCTTCGGCGTTGACTGTTTATTTTTAGGATAAATTAGGTGCATGGGTTTAGGTGTAGGGATGTAAGTCTCTAAGACTGGAACCAATCGTCCAGCACTGATCTCATCGGCGAGAACGACTTCTGCTTGCATCACTAAACCAAATCCGGCTATGGCCGCATGTAAAAGTGCTTGTCCATTATTTGAACGAAAGCGACTGGCGGGTAATGTGATCTGTTCGTCATGTTGCTTGAGACGCCAACGCACCGCGCTGCGCCAGTGCATAAAGTCTAAACATTGATGCTGTGAGAGATCCGCTGGTGTCCTCGGTACGCCGTGACGTTTAAGATAATCTGGTGAAGCACAAATTGCCAGTTTATTGGTTCTTAAGGGGCGGGCGATTAGCGAGGAATCGTCGAGTTTGCCAATACGAATGGCGGCATCCAAACCTTCTTCAATCACATCGGCAAGACGATTACTTAAATCCAGATCAAGGCTGATGTCAGGATAGTCGATTAAATATTGGGCCATCGCCGGTGCTAGACAAACACTGCCAAAAGCGACTGGTGCACTCAGTTTTAATGTGCCGCGCGGCGTTGCTCGCATTGCTTGTGTGCCGGTCTCGGCAGTTTGAATTAGTTGCAATATTTGGCGGCATTGTTCACTGTATTGTGTGCCGATCTCGGTCAAACTTAAGCTGCGTGTTGTACGATTTAGGAGGCGAGCGCCGATTCTTTGCTCTAGCTCGGCGATATGCTTACTGACCATCACGGTTGACATGTCAAGTGAGCGCGCCGCAGCACTAAAACTGCCGTTATCGATCACACTCAATAACACCTCCATATTGCGTAATTTATCCATAGCCTATCTTGATGTTCGTATTCTATTGTTTCTTATTGATTAATAATGAATTAAATGATCTTGTATCGTTTCTTATTGATAGTGGAATTATACTGGCACTTCTCTGATAACAACATTGTCATTTCCGATTTAGGTATATGGAGTTTTACATGCTAATCATTCTAGGTAAATCGAGCTCAATTAATGTGCGAAAAGTACTATGGACCTGCGAAATTATGGGTATTCCTTATCAACTAGAGCCGTATGGTTCTGGCACCGCGAATTCTGTAGAAAGCGCAGGGTTCCTGGCTCTAAATCCACATGGCATGGTGCCAGTGATGATCGATGATGATTTTGTCTTGGTTGAATCGAATACCATTTGTCGTTATCTGGCAGCGAAATATCAACGCAACGATCTGTTGCCAACAGAGCCGGCCGCACGTGCGCAAGTTGAAAAATGGATGGACTGGCAAATCAGTGATTTGAATAATGCTTGGCGTTACGCTTTTATGGCGATTGCACGTCAGAGCCCATTGCATCAGGATGCCGAGTTGTTGCAGCGTAGTTGCGTCGAGTGGAATCGCCACATGCGCGTGATTGAGCAGCATCTAGAGACTCGCACGCCGTTCTTGACCGGATCACAATTTAGTTTGGCAGATATCGTGATTGGTTTGTCGATTCATCGCTGGAAGTCGACTGCACTAGATCATCCATCATTTCCAAACATTGAGGCGTACTACTTGAGATTACGTGAGCTACCGGGTTTTGTAGCACATGTCGCCAATGGTCATCCTTAGTTCTAAACAAAATATCCTGTAGGGTCTCTTTAATGATAAATTTTTCTAGTTGGTTGACGTTTTTGATCATTTCCTTAAGTGCCGCATTTAGTCCAGGACCGGCGGTCTTATTGGTGATGAATACCGCGGGCAGGCTGAGTGTGTATGATGCCGTGTTTAGCTCATTTGGGAACGCTTTTGGACTCATCATATTGTCGATTGTAGTCATGAGTGGGCTCACTTATTTGATGCAAGAATCTGCTTGGGGTTTTTTGTTGGTGAAAATCTGTGGTGCGGCGTATCTGATTAGCATCGGCGTCAAGCAAATTTACCGGAGCTTCAAGCCAGATATAGACGCGCTCAAAACAAAATCAGGTATGCTGACAAGCGATGGCCGCTTTGGATTGTTTCGCCAAGGTGTCTTGATTGCTTTGTCCAATCCAAAAGCGATTCTATTTTTAAGTGCTGTATTTCCACAGTTTTTGACGATAGGGAATGTACAGTTGAGTCAGTTCCTCATCTTGTTGATGACCTTTATTTTTTGTAGCTTGCTATCGCATACTTTTTATGTCTGGCTGACATTGAATCTTGGAAAGCGCTTACAAGGGCAAGTTTGGGCAAATCGGGCAAAGCGCTTATTAGGTTTTCTCTTCATCGTAATCGGTATGTCCTTGTTGGGTGTCAATGCTAGCATGACGACCTAATCAATCGGGTGCAAAACGATTCAACTTTATTGGTGTTATCAAAATGAGCTTCACAACCTGGTTTTCCTTCTTCTGCGCAGCCTGTTTAATTGCAATCTCACCTGGCTCTGGCGCGATTCTTTCGATGTCACATGGCTTGGCTTATGGTGTCAAGCGCGCCAGTGTCACGATTCTCGGTTTGCAGTTTGGTTTATTACTGGTGTTAATTATCGCTGGTGCCGGTGTCGGCTCATTATTATTGGCTTCTGAAACGGCATTTAGCATCGTTAAAGTGTTGGGTGCTTTGTATCTGATTTATTTGGGGTTGACCCAGTTTTTTAGTCGAACACAATCCGGTGTTCAATTACAAAACCGAAATGAGGGTGATGTTAGTCATGTGCCGAGTTATCAACGCCGAATTTTTACCGGATTTTTAACCAATGCCAGTAATCCCAAAGGCATTGTTTTTATGGTCGCGGTATTGCCGAATTTTATTGACAGCCGAGCAGCCTTGTTGCCACAGCTATCGATTTTGGCTGTGACAATGGTCATCGTCGATACGGTGGTAATGCATAGTTATGCTTTTTTGGCAGCGTCTTTGCAAAATTTGATGCGCGATGCCAAAGCGCAGCGTCTGCAGAATCGACTCTTTGGTGCAGTTCTGGTAATGATTGGTGCAAGTTTGTTTTTTGTAAAGCGAGAGGCTAGCGCCGCAGTTTAGTTCCTTCTTAAATGAAACAGGATTTTTAATATCGACCTTAGCTGCAACATCATTCATGAGTTCAATAGAAAATCTGGGATAATGAATGTTCATTGTCTCTTATGAATAGCAATTTGCATGCGTTTTGATTCAAATCCAAAAGAACCTGAAGTGATGAGCGACGCCGCCTTGGCAAATCGTCGCTTGGTCGGTGGCATTTTGGTTTCCTTGCTCTTGCATGCTTTGATTTTATCTTTGCAATTTGGAATTCCTGGTTTGGATTTGCCTAGCCTTGAAGTTCCCTGGAAAGAACGACGCACCCCTGTTGAAACGCTACGAGTCGAGATTGCTGGTCCAGCACTGAAAGCACTACCAGTGCCGCCCGCACCTGCGGTGACCAAACCAGAATTATTTAAACTGCCAACACCGATCTTGCCAGCACCAGTGCCCAAGACCAGTACTCCAGTTAGTCGGGGTATACAAGTTCTCGCACCCGTATCGAAGACCGAGCCTGTTCTCGATAAGCCTAAAAAATCTGCAAAGCTCAAAACTTTACCGCCAACACCACCAGTGGTGATGCGGGTACCACCGCCGCCCGAGGCGCCAACTCGCATCATCGCCCAAGAAAATAAGAAGCTTGATGACTTTATAGTACCTTTAACTAGCGAAGAAGATGTACTGAGGAATGCGCAAGACAAAAAAGAAGTCAAACAAAAATTAGAAGCTATTCCTGAAGATGCGATTATTGATAAGGATGCGCAGGCTGAGTTGATTGTTGAGGAAAAACGGCAAGAAGAGCTGA
>JAYVHZ010000321.1:0-6190 GCA_043770645.1 Undibacterium sp.
TCGCTGTCCTTGGTTTGCTCATGGTTCCTGTGGCCCCCTCAATTTTTCTTCCGCTAGCTGGATGCATTTTTGCAGCGTCCCAAATGCTAATTGGCGCACTGATTCTGCGCGCCTTGTTTCGTTATCGTCATGAATTGAAGCGTGTGATTTTTGCGAAAAATTAAAAGATCGCCACTGACACTTTTGTTTCCTTCCCCCAAAAGAATTAGGTAATCTTGGCTTGCAGAGGAATTGCGGTGCAGCCTGTTGCGGCCCACAATTCAAGCATGAAAAACCAACCACCCCAAAGACAGGACGCAGCTACAGCACAACTGATAGACCGCTTTGGTCGTCGTGTCGACTATTTGCGCGTGTCGGTCACAGATAAATGTGATTTGCGTTGCAGTTATTGTATGCCGATAGGTTTTCGTGGTTTCGAGGAACCTGAGAACTGGCTGCGCTTTGATGAAATTGAAAGAGTCGTGGCCGTCTTTGCGCGTTTGGAAACACGCAGAATTCGCCTGACGGGTGGCGAGCCACTATTGCATCGGGATTTACCACGTTTGGTAGAGGGAATTGCTCGCTATACGCAGGTGACCGATGTCTCTTTGTCGACCAACGCAACGTAGCTTTTCAAATACGCCGATGATTTGTATTTGGCCGCGGTCAATCGTATCAACGTCAGTCTCGACAGCCTAGATAGGGCTACCGTCACTTATTGCACCTAAAACAAATCGACCCCTAATCGGTGGCTTATTTGATGCAAATACACACAAGAATAACAGATGTGGAGGAAGAAACCGGTGGCCTCAAACCACCAGCCTCCGTGCATTAATGCGCTTTCACCACCTCGGCCGCTTGCGCAAGTGGTAGTTGGACGTAAAAACACGAACCTTCACCGAAGGTGCTTTCTACCCAAATTTTTCCGCCGTGTCCTTCGATAATGCGCCGTACGATGGCTAAGCCAAGCCCAGTGCTTTTTTCCCCAGCAGTCGGTTTAACGCTGGTCCGCACAAAGTCTTTGAATAGATTGGCTTGTTCTTCGACGGGTATCCCTTGGCCTTCATCCGCTACACTTAAAATCACCGATTCCTCTTTTACCGCCAGATCCACCCGAACTGACGAGTGACTATTCGAATACTTGATGGCGTTGCTTAATAGGTTATTGATGACTTGCTGAATTTTTTCGCCATCACAGTGACAAAAAATGGGTGTGTTTGGACACAACAGCGTTATCGATATGTCCTTTTTCTCGGCAAAAACCTGATTGAGTTGAATGTGTTGTTTAACTAGGATGACAAGATCGTGGCGATCGATTTTCAGTAGCACCTTACCGGATTCAATACTGCTAATATCGAGCAAATCTTCGACCAGATTCAGCATAAACTGGCTGCTTCTTTCTATGGCAAGAATAAAGGAGTTTTCTCGCTCCGACAGTTTTTTCTCGGCGCTTAAGTGCAGGAATTTACTGTAGGCGAGAATGACGCCTAGCGGGTTACGTAGGTCATGTGCGGCCATGCCAAGGAAATGATTCTTTTGTTCATTCAGTGCCGATAGGTTTTGATTCGTTTCTTTCAGCTCTAGTTGCAGTTGCGTGAGCTCTTTATTTGTTTGCAATAGACTTTCGTTAGTCGAACGCAATATACGTGTGCGGTCGTTTACCTCCGATTCCAGCATCTTGTTTTGCGCGAGCAGCGCTTTGTTACGCTGATTGCTGGCAATCCATTTATCATATCGTTCTTTAACCCAGTTGATGGCGTTGAGCCAGCCAATACTCCACCAAGGGGCGCTCACGTGGATGCGTAACGCTTCGTTGATCTCGCCGTCGCCGGTGAGTGGGCTCGACGCTTGAATGTGGAGCGCATAGGAACCGGGGGGCAAGGAGCTGAAATGAATGGTGTTATCGCGACTCGACGCCGACCAATGCTGATTAAAACCGATCAATTTGAATCGAAACTGAACCTGTGTTTCATCGATAAACCAAGGTGAAAAACAGTGTATGACCACCGACCATTTGCCCGGTTTAACATGTAAGTATTTATCGCGTTTGATCGCCTGAGTTTCTGACCATTCCACGTGTTGCAAATTCGCGGTCGGCGCCGCGTGGTGCTGCAGTACGAAAGAAAGCGCCACACGAAATAGACCGGCGCCGATACCAATATAAAGAAATTCCTCGCGAATAAATAGCGTGCGGTTATTGGGGAATTCCCAAGCGTTTTTGCTTAGCAACAGATTAATTTGTCGAGACTCTTGTGGGCGCTCAATATGGATCACTCTTATGCCGTCGGATGAGCCGACTAACAGCGTATGCACGTCGAGCCAAAGAATGCCCCAACCCGCTATCGGCGGTAAGTTCAAGAGCGTTTGCACTTCACCTGTAGCCGACATCAGAAGAATACGAGCATCTTGAATGATGGCAGTCACGTCATTGGCATTTTGCGCCACCGCGTAGCAATTCGCGGTGGCTTGGAGTGGCGCGGTGCAAACGGAGTTAAAACCGAGCTCTTGCCCTTTCCATAAACCCTTACCAAGTGTGCCAACCCATAATTGACCGTCTTTACTGAGCATCATTGTGTAAACATAACCAAAGCTTGTGCCATCAGGACAACTCACTTCATGAATTTCGCCATCACGAATGACGCAAAGCCCTGCTAAGCCACCTACCCATAAATCCCTACCGCGAAATAACATTGTGCGACAAGGGCCGGACAGGACCGGCGCATGTTGACCAACCCGCAAACATCGCTTTTGCCCATCAACGTGGTAAAGGCCGGATTGCGTGGCATACCAAATGCCGTGTTCACCATTGGGGTCTTCGGCAATATCCCAAACCGTGGTACGCGGCAACCATTGGTCACTCTGGGTATCTGCTTCGATCTGAGACTTGGTTATTTTTATTTCCCGTGAAAAACCTTCCGCGCCGATGTGCAGTCGATTGGACGACGATTTTTTGATGCAATACACACCACCGCTTAAACCAAGATCGATGTGTTGAATGTCATTGCGCAATCCACTGATTTTTTTTAGCCCGAGGCTATCGGTACTAAACCAGATATTCCGAAGCTCGTCCGCATAAATGCTGTTGATACGACTACCACTCCACACCGCATGTGCTTCAGAATATTCGTGTGAGTTTCGGTATTGCACATACAAGTTTCCACTGGCGGCGATCCAGCGCTCATCAGCGCACGTCACGATAGCGGTAATTTGCGACTGATGCTCTTGTGGCAGCAGCGGCGTACATTGCCAGTTGTGCGTATCAAACTGAAAGGCACCCTCATCAGTACCGACCAATAGACTCGTCTCGGTATTACTCGCTAAACAAAGGATTTCGCTGAAACGGTATGGAATGTGTGTGAGGTTACCCGACGGCGTCACCAGTAACAATCCTTGTTTACCGCTGGCTACATAAAGCGCGTCCCGACCCGTCCTCAGTAAACTGGACACGAAACCGCACTCATAGGCTTGCAGTAGCTCTAGGCGCTGTTCGCCAAGGTCAAGGCGCAAACTGAGGAATCCATACGATGTGCCAAGGTTTAGCACATTGTCATGTTCCTCAATGCACTCAACCAATCCATAAATCCATGGTGAGGGAAGTTGTAAGCTGAACGGAGTGCCATCCAGACGGAACGCCTCCAAGCCCCGATCGGTACCTATCCAAATGATCTGGGACTGACCGAAATACACGGTGCGCAACCCAGTGCACTGTAAACCTTTGCGCTCATCCCAGTTCTTTATGGTTTGGCCGTCATAGCGGCTTAAGCCCGTAGGTCCCGACAGCCAAAATCGCGATTGCGAATCCTGCACACAATTATGCACTTGGTTCGAGGTAAGTCCCTGTTCACGACCAATACTCGTGATATGAAAACTGGAGGGGATCCCAGGGTGAGTAATAATGGACATTCGCGAAGGGGTCATTTTCATAGCTTACATTAAGGATAGAACAGTTTGGCTAGATTTGTACGCTTGTTATGTTAGATGACTAATGGATCACAAAAAATACCTCAATAGTATTTGTTGTTCTCAGGTTATACCCAAATCTGGAAGAGTTCAAATTAACGGACACCATGTTCCGACATTTTAAGCGACCTTTTGATCTTGAACCATCCTCCATTTTCTTTCAAAGTCAGCGGGTGACATATTGTTGATTTTTGAATGCCTGCGTACTATTGTTGACGCACATCCAAAATTGACCATGTGCTTAGTGCGTGGCGAAAGTAACAAACAGATTGCTCGAAATCTTGATGTCGCGGAAAGCACCATAAAGATTCACGTGCAAAATATTTTGAAGAAATTAAATTTGAGTAGTCGCGTGCAGATTGCCGTCTATGCCGTCGAACACGGATTGGACAAATAGGGCTTTTGGAACTATTTACTCGCTTGAAATTTATCCCTGATCGATAGTCGTTTGATCTCTGGTTCTTTTGCGTTGTTCGACTACTCCCTTTGACGGATAGTCGCAAGGGCTGTTAGCTTTTACACTACCATCATTCCGAGACCTCAGCACAACTTACTGCGTGACTGAATTTTGATCCTGTCGAGGCTACAACTTTGTCGCTGTGCTCCAGCGCAGGTGCGCTTCTTGAATCCAATTCGACCGTTCGCTTTAGTTGTGCAGAGGTCTCATTCCTATCGTGGTGGAGGTGGTATGTGTAAAATCAATATTGACGGTTTACTAGTTAACCAAGCATTGTTTAAACATATCTCGCCATTTGAGTTGGAAAGTTTGAAAACGAGTGTGGTGAAAGTGGAGCTGGAAAAAGGGCTAACGCTTTTTCAGAAGGGTAATTTAGCCGACAGTTGCTATATCCTCGTTTTCGGCCTCATCAAGCTGGCGATTCCCTCGTCTGCTAGTAGCGACAAGATCGTTGAGTTAATACGCCCAGGTCAATCCTTTGGCGAAGCAATGATGTTCCTTGAAGAGCCCTATCCTTTTTATGCTGAAGCGCTCGAATCATCGTTGTTATTACGCCTTCCAAAAAACGCACTGCTCACCTTGCTTGAACAGTCGCCAATTATAGCCAAACAGATGATGACGGGCTTGTCTTATCGTTTGTTGGGGTTCATTCGCAATGTTGAACGACATACTTTACACAACGCCATGCAACGTGTGATTGATTATTTAGTCCAAGTATCCGTATCGCAAAATAGTACCCACATTCAGCTCGAGTTAAAGAAAAACGTCGTCGCTTCTTTGTTAAATTTCACACCAGAGACATTCTCTCGCACCTTGCATCATTTGAGTGAGCTTGGGCTGATACAGGTCAGTGGATCGCGTATCGATATTCATTGCTTAGAAACATTGAGAAATTATCCAGTGGATGAGCCAGCAACAGTTTCTTGCGCGAAGAAGGGCATTCTGTAGGATCGCAATCACTATGGGAAGATGTCCGCCAATGCGGGTTCTTTTGGCTAGGGACTAAGCCCATTTTTACTCTGCGAGAATCCGAAAAAAATAACTCTATTCGTCGTAGGGATAGCCTATGCTGATCGCATGAATGTACCTGCATTGTGGCGGTAGGGTGATGGATAACGTGGTTCATCATCGCGGCGATGCTCTTAGTACAGATCTCAATTTAACCCCTCATTTTTAGAGGGCAGATCATGAGGCATGTTTTAACCCGATGGAATCCAGAAGACTCGCATGCTCGGTCTTGATGCTTTGGAGCGTGGTCGTTGCCAATCTCGATAATGTCGGATTTAGATTCAGCAAGGAAAAGTTGTTTTTCTTGATTACCTTACCTGCTCTGGCGGTTACGATCTTACGGATTCTCTATTCCTTCCTAGCCCTGGCGTTTGGTGGACGTCGATTTACCAGAAGATCGACAGCAGGTTTATTGATTCCAATAATCGGCATGAGCTTTGCGTTTTAATATCCGACAACGAGTTATTTCACGCTGTTATTGGTGGTAATTTTAGGTTCACAGCGTGGCGAATATCAGCTTCTTCTCTCCTGAATCACGTAAGGGTTACGCGACGGGAGTGAACGCAGGTATCGGTAATCTCGGCGTATCGGTCGTGCAATTTGTTGCGCCGCTGGTTTGTGTCGAAAAAAGTTTTAAAAATAGTCAGCCAGTGCCAACTTATAAAGGTACTTTGAACTGATTAATTTAAATGTAGTTTTGGTCATTGTTTGATCGTGAGATCACTAAGCGTGTAAATCCCTAATGGAATTCTATTTTTTTGGAGAAGCAATATGGGCATTCCACAT
>JAYVHZ010000322.1:0-3208 GCA_043770645.1 Undibacterium sp.
GCACGTACAAATGAAGCGATTTTGGTAACTGGTCCTTGCCCTAAATCCGCTTCTGCTGCCGCTTGTATCCTGGTGATCTGTGACTGATGCGCAGCTAAATAGGCTTTACCACCAAACAAACCTTGTTCTTCGTTAGCAAACAAAACTACTCGAATACTACGCTTAGGTTTGATGCCATTGCGCTTAATGAATTCGGCTGCCGCCATCGTAATGGCACAGCCCGCGCCATCGTCAATTGCACCTGTTCCCAAGTCCCAAGAATCCAAATGCCCACCGATCAATACATACTCATTTGGCAGTTCACTTCCGGTCATCTCGCCAATCACATTGTAGGAAGTGTAGGTACCCGCGGCACTTGCGCCAATT
Organism: Undibacterium sp.; assembly: GCA_043770645.1. Classification (GTDB taxonomy): domain Bacteria; phylum Pseudomonadota; class Gammaproteobacteria; order Burkholderiales; family Burkholderiaceae_D; genus Undibacterium. Next base: position 367 of record JAYVHZ010000322.1, read on the forward strand.
TCCAATTTTAAAGAAACTGGCTTACCACGCTTGATCATACGCGCCACCATATCGGCATCAGAATTAGACATTGCCGCAGCGGGAATTTTTGCGACATCGGCATCATAAGTCATCACACCAGTATGCGGAAAACGATGGCTATCCGTACCCACGGATCGAATCACAATTGCCACAGCACCTTTGCGTGCGGCTTCGGACGCGCCTTTGGAACGACCCGGCACCACCAGCCCATATTCGTTCGAATTTTGCATTTTGTGATTAATAAAAACAATCTTGCCTCGTACGACATCAGCCGGCGCAGCCAACATGTCTTTCAGTGTCGCAAATTCCACTAGCTCAGCGGTAATCCCGTTCTGTGGAGTCGCCACCGTATTGCCCAGTGCGGTGATGACTAAGGGCTGCGGAAATGGCGCTGTGATTTCAGCTTTTTCGATACCGCGATTCCAACTTGGAAAAGTCACAGGCTCCTTCCATACCTTATCAAAGCCCAACTCTTTAAATTTGGCTTCCGCCCATGCAACTGCGCGCGCATCGCCTGGGCTACCCGCCATACGCGGGCCAACTTCGGTTGTCAATGACTCTAAGATTTTGTAACTCAAGTTATCAGTACGAGCAGCGTCTCTGATCCAAGCGGCGGTCTGCAATTCTTTTTCAGTGAATAAAGAAACGGTAGTCGCTTTATCATTTGCCGATCCGGCTTGTACAAAAGTCGCACTGAACAATAAGCCAACCAACAACGTTGAGACGAATTTTTTAGTGCTCTTTATATCTTTATGATTGAACATGCTTTTCCCTTATGGAGCGTTTTTTATCGTTTAGAAAGCGAAATGCCGCACAAAAACGGCATATTTTACAGACAAGCGGTCAGCGACAAAGTTCCTTAAACGGTTTCTATCGACATAACTGCACAAGGTCAGACGCAGGTAATCAATGAGTGCACATCAAATATAAGTCTTTGATATTAATAAGATTTCAAAAAAAACACGAAAAACTTTCACTTTCCTTTACGGCGAATAAATATCGGCTATACTTAGCTAGATTGCACTAGAGAAATTTTTGATGCGCGGTTTTAGTTCAAGTCTTCTATAAGATATAATACATACGTAAGCTACAATATGAAGATTCGCTGCAAACGAATTATTCATTGAATTACCAGCTTTACCAAGGTTCTTGAAGAACCAGAATTTCAACATTACGCCAAAGTCGTTTTTGCCCGCGGATCACATGACCGATATAGCCAAACCAGCTTCGACGCCAATACGTGAGTTCTTTATCCAAGGTCTCACCAGTGATGGCAAACAATTCCGCCCTAGCGATTGGGCTGAGCGTCTGTGCGGTGCGATGTCCTGTTTTCGCCCTGAGGGCGGCCGCAATGCCCACCTGCAGTATTCTCCTTTCGTCCGTCCAATTTTGCTCAATGGTGTACGTTCCGTCGTAGTCAACGAAGCCTTGCGTGAAATTGAACCGCTAGCATTTCATTTCGTGATGAGTTTTGCCAAGGACAACGACTTACAGATTGTGGATGCCTGTCTGTTGCCAGATCCATTATCACCGCAAGCCTAACAGGCGGTCTGCAGGCGAGTTTCATTCTCGTCTCAAGAATTAATGCCTACTTTTGCCTCTCCGTCTGTCTCGATGGCGAGAAGAATAAGTGACGAGAATATCAATTTCAGGATACAGACATTCAGCTACAATGCAGCTAATGTATTCAATATCATCACATTGATGACAACACCCAACAATCATCCCAAATTAATCAATCCGCTCGCGCTAAAGAGGTGATAATTATCGCGCGTGCACCAAGTGTGTTAACCGCTACCATTTAACATTAATGTAAGCGCGTTCAGAACCCACTAAACCTTCCTCCATTTCATTTATGATCATCGGACACTTACATCAGACTTCAAGCACAGAATCGGCTGTAACAGCCAACATTGCAAAAGCATTGCAACATCTGCGTGAAATTGACTATAGAGAGCTGGCACCGGGGAAATATCCTATCGATGGCGACAACATGTTCGCCATCGTACAAGACCCACTCACGCAAAGTTGGGACAGTGGTTTGCCCGAATTCCACATCCGCCATATTGATGTGCAATACTTATTGAGTGGCGAAGAAGCGTTAGGATTTTTACCTGGCAATCCAGATTTAATTCCCAGCGACGATTTTCTAGAGGAACGTGATATCGCTTTTGTCGCGCCACAGGAACATGAAACACGAATCGTGCTAACACCAGGCATGTTTGCTGTATTCTTTCCTGGCGAATTGCACCGTCCATGTCGTGCCGTACATCAAGCGATGCGCATAAAAAAAGTCGTGATCAAAATTTTAGCCAAATAACCGAAGATTTTCGCAACAGCTCTGAGGTATCCTGCGCACGTTCTTTATTTTTCTTAATTTTTAGGAGTCATTTCTATGAAACGCTTTCTTTCGATTGCAGTAATTGCAGTACTTGCTACTAGCTTGACTGGTTGCGGCTATAACACCTTGCAAACCCAAGATGAATCGGTCAAAGCTGCGTGGTCTGACGTTTTGAATCAATATCAACGCCGTGCGGATTTAGTCCCTAACTTGGTACAAGTCGTACAAGGCTATGCCGACCACGAAAAAGACGTCATGCTCGGCGTAACGGAAGCCCGGGCAAAAGTCGGTAGCATACAGATGACACCAGAGTTAGCGAAAGACCCAGAAGCCTTGAAAAAATTTCAGGAAGCACAAGCAGGTATGACTTCTGCCTTGTCGCGCTTGATGATGATCTCCGAAAATTATCCAGCATTAAAAGCTAACGATAATTTCCGCGATTTATCATCGCAATTGGAAGGCACAGAAAATCGCATCACA